>JAUSDQ010000180.1 GCA_030650525.1 Sulfuricaulis sp. | reverse complement strand
GCTGGAAGTGCGGCTGCTGTACAAAAAACTGAACAATTACAGCAAACTGCTGGAACAAACCGTGCAGGAACGAACCGCCGAGCTGCGCGAAAGCGAAGCGCGCTTTCGCAGCCTCACCGAACTGGCCTCCGACTGGTATTGGGAACAGGACGAGCACGGGAACTTCACCAAGGTTTCCGGCCCGGTCCTGGAGATGCTCGGAATCCGGGTCGACTCCTTGGCGGGAGAGCCCAGCGATGTGCGGGCGGATGGCTGGAACGAGGCGGAGCGCGAAGCACTACAGACAAAGATCGCCGCCCGGCAGCCATTCCTGGATTTTGCCTTCAGCCGCGTCAACGCCGATGGCTCGCAACAAAAATTTCGGGTCAGCGGGGAACCGATGTTCAATCGGTCCTCCCGCTTTATCGGTTACCGCGGAATCGGCGTGGAAACCACGGCAAAGAATTAGAACAAGGGATTTCGATCGTTCACCATGTCACCACCTCATAGTCCGAATCTAAACCATCTTCTCGCGGCCCTGCCCACGGCGGAATTCGAGCGCTTGGTGGCGCACCTGGAACCGGTGCCGATGCCGCTCGGTGAAATCCTCTACGAACCCGGTGGACAGTTGCAGCACGCCTATTTCCCCACCAGCGCCATCGTATCGCTGCACTATGTCATGGAATCCGGCGCCTCGGCCGAAACCGCGGGCGTGGGCAATGAAGGCGTGGTCGGCATTTCACTGTTCATGGGCGGAGGCACCACACCCAGCTCGGCCGTGGTGCAGACCGCGGGCCACGCTTACCGCCTGGAGAGCCGCTTGCTGATGCAGGAATTCAATCGCGCCGGCTTGCTGCAGTCTTTGTTGCTGCGCTACACCCAGGCGCTGATTACCCAGATGACCCAGACCGCGGCCTGCTATCGGCACCATTCGATAGAACAGCAGCTGTGTCGCTGGTTATTGTTAACCCTCGATCGATTGCCTTCGAATGAGATGGTCATGACGCAGGAATTGGTCGCCAGCATGCTCGGCGTGCGCCGCGAAGGCATTACCGAGGCCGCCGGGAAATTGCAACACGCCGGTTTTATTCGTTACCGCCGTGGCCACATTACCGTGCTCGATCGGGCTGGCTTGGCAACCCGCGTGTGCGAGTGCTACGCCGTGGTCAAGAAGGAATTGAACCGCCTGCTGTCCGACGTGCAATACCGCCAAGGCATTGCTACGGTCGTGCCCGATAGCCGCCTCCGGCCATCAGGTCCGTCCGGCAAAATCGTCAAAAAAGATTACGCCCACTGAGCAGGATGACCGCAATCGCGAGCGGCGGCACACGGTAAGCGAAGCACAGCGCGACGAGTGTGACGCTGGATGTCGTCGGGCGATCAAGATAAGGCCATTCCTCCGGTTGACGACCGTCAGGAACATGCGGTCGAGGTGAAAATACCGACCACACACGGTTAAGGAAACTCTGAAGTTTTATGGCGCCCAGCGCGCTGGTATACAGCTGCTTCCGCAGCTCACCTCCCCTTTATGTTCGCTATCGCACGGAATACACGTCGTTGGGCGTGTTTAATAGCTGCGAAGTTAAACAATCTAATTACGAATGAGGAAAAAAAATGAAAATTTTAATGAATAAAAGCTGGGTAGGGATGGCTGTGTTGCTGATTGGCCTGGCAGGTTGCGCGGGTACACAGACACAACCTAGCACCGGTGAGTACATCGACGATGCGTCGATCACCACCAAAGTAAAGTCTGAGATGATCGCCGACAAGGGTGTGACCGCCCACCATATCAGTGTCGAAACCATTAAAGGCGTTGTTTATCTAACCGGATCCGCCGATACCAGCCAAGAATCCAATAAAGCCGCAACGATAGCTCGTGGTGTCGCCGGAGTAAAATCGGTCAACAACGATATTCACGTCAAGTAACGGTGCAGGAGGCTTATATGAATTGGGGCGCTGCCAAAGGTAACTGGACGCTGTTCAAAGGAAACGTGAAGTTACAGTGGGGTAATCTGACCCATGATCACCTGCGCAAGATTGCGGGCAGGCACGACCAGTTGACCGGCAGAACCCAGATAGCCTACGGCGCGACAAAACAGGCAACTGAAAAGCACGTCAAGGGATTTGTCGGGCTCCCTAAGCAACTTGGTCCCCATATTTAATGCTCAGCAGGACCGGTTGGGCGTGGCTGTCTGTGACGCACAACTTTTTCCTTAGCCGCCATACGCGCTAATAAAGGAGATTAGTCATGCTTTACTACGCTGCGGTATTTTTCGTGATCGCCATCATCGCCGGGATCTTCGGATTTGGCGGTATCGCCGTGGGCGCCGCTGAAATAGCGCGCATCCTGTTTTTCATCTTTCTCGTGATATTTCTCGTCAGTCTCGTTATGGGCCTCGGTAAAAGTAAAGGTAAATAGCGCCCTTGAAAGGGCAACCCAAGAAGTTTGTAATATATTCACTCATGCTCAGGAGTTCTAAAATGAAAATACTTCGTCGCATAACCAAACCCGTCAGCCACTTGGTCGTCCTCAGTCTGCTAGCGCTGAACCTGTATTTACCCGCAGCGCACGCCGGCATGATCGGCACCGAAGCGGTGGTCAACGCCGCACAAACGCAGCAAAACCGCGAGCGTCTGCACAACGCGCTCAACCGTGACGACGTACAGGCCCAGCTCCTGGCCCGCGGCGTGGACCCGGCGCAGGTTCAGGCGCGCGTGGATAGCCTGACAGATGAAGAAATGCAGACCCTGGCGACCAATATGGATCAGCTGCCGGCCGGCGGCGATGGTGTCGTTGGAGCGCTCGTGCTTATTTTCGTCATATTGCTAATCACCGATCTCTTGGGCTTAACTAACATCTTTCCCTTCGTCAGACATCCCCGTTAAACGCAGTACTTGGTAAACGATTGGGGCTCGCACCGCCCGGATTATTCCGGGCGGTGCTCCGGTTAAAGTTCCGCTGCTTGCGGCCGTGAGATTCACTTCCCGGGTATTTCTGAAGTGCCTGCTTCATTTCGGCGGCGCCACCGAACCGGCGTAGAACACTTCGCACTCTCCGCCAGGAAACAGGCGCCTCCCTTTCTTGAGCAGCTTGAGCGCCGGCCCGGTGAGGGACTTGAGGATACTCGGCTTCTCCACCACCGGTTTCAGGAAGCTGCCACGGATTTTTTGCCGCGCCTTGGCGCAGCCCTGGGCGTCGATCAGCGCCATGGTCACGTCATTGAACTGCTCGTTGACGAAATCGAGCCCACCCGTGAGGGCGATCCGGTTCTGGTTCGTCGCCATGGCCACGTCCTGCGCCTGCGCCACGCCGCGCTCGACCTTCCAGTCGGAAACAAGCGTCCGGATCTCGCTGCGGCCCCCCGATCCTTGAAAGATGCTCGCAAAGTTGTATCCCTTCGTGACCACTAGGCCGACAGGCCCGGCAAAGAAGAAGGCGCCCACGTCCACGAGGTTGAAGTTCTGACTGGACTCAAACCGGGCGAACTCCCGATCGAGATCGCTGCCGTCGAGCGTGAGGTTCTCGCCCCGCAGCGAGATCTGCCCCGCCGCGGTCTGCTTCATCTCGTTCACGGTCTTTCCCTGCATCGACAGGTTCGCGGAGAAATCCATCGGCCCTTCAGCGACCTTCTGCGGTGACAGGGTTTTGAAGAACTCCTCGATACGGAACTGCGACAGAGAGTAACGGACGTGGTAAAGCGGGGCAGCGCCCGAAAAGTCCGCCCGGATGCTCCCCGATCCCTGCGCGCCGAAGATACGCATCGTGACCGGCTTGAGTTCGAAGACGCCATGCTTCCCGGCAACCGAGAACTTCATGTCGGACACCGCGAAGTCCTTTGCCCGTATTTCCCCGCAGTCGAGTTCCGCCGTGAAGGAAAGGTGCCTCAAGAGATCCGAACTTTTCCCTTCCGCGAGCCGCAGGCGGCGCGCGTTCAGGTTGCAGCTTACAACCTCAAATCCTCCCCCGGACTGTTTGTCCGTATAGAGGAGAGTCCCGTCCGAGAGGGATATCTTCGCCAAGTCCAGGGCTGTCAAGCCTCCTCTGGCCGCTTCCGACTTTTCGAAGTTGAACTTACCGTCGGAGTCCCGCTCGATGGATATCCTCGGGCGTTTCAGCGCGATCTTTCCGATCCGGACTTTCTTTTGGAGCAGCGGGAGGAGATCGATGCCAAGGCTGGCCTGCTGCGCGGAGGCGAGGTCCGTCCCCCGGTTGCGGATGTGAACGTCTTGCAGTGTGACGTGCAAGCCAGGGAAGAAGCCGACCCCCAGCCGGCCACCGACGCGCACTTCCATCCCCAAGGCTCTGGAAGCAGCCACCTCTAACCGGGGTTTGTAGACATTGATGTCCACGAAAACCAGCAGGGCTACCGCGACGAGGATGAGGAGCCCAACGAACCCGCCGACGGCGAAGAGGATGATTTTAAGTGGCTTTGACATTGACCGGATCCAGGTTCATCGGGAGGAACTGGATCACATTCTAAGGCAGGCGCCTGGCAAAGCAGAAGTTCACGGACAAGATAAGTGTTTGAAAAAATGGTGGCTAGGGGCGGAATCGAACCGCCGACCTCAGCATTATGAGTGCCGCGCTCTAACCGTCTGAGCTACCTAGCCGAAGGGGTGCAGAAGATACAAGATTCGAGATACAAGATACAAGAGGAACGGTCTCAATCGGCGTTTTCTTGCATTTTGCCACTTGTATCCTGTATCTGACTCTAAACATTAAACCGGAAGTGCATGACATCGCCATCCTGCACCACATAGTCCTTGCCCTCGAGCCGCAGTTTGCCGGCCTCACGCGCGCCATGTTCCCCGTGGCAGCGCACGAAATCGTCGAAGGCAATGGTCTCGGCGCGGATGAAACCCTTCTCGAAATCCGTATGGATCACACCCGCGGCCTGGGGGGCATGCGCGCCCTGGCGTACCGTCCAGGCGCGCACTTCCTTGGGGCCGACGGTAAAAAACGTTTGCAGGCCGAGCAGCTTGTAGCCGGCACGGATAACGCGGTTCAATCCCGGTTCTTCCAGACCCATATCGGCGAGAAATACCTGCTTCTCTTCGGCGTTCATATCGGCCAGCTCCGCCTCGATGGCAGCGCAGATCGGCACCACCACGGAATTTTCCGCGCGCGCGAGTTGCTCCACCTGATCGAGATAGGGATTGTCGGTAAAACCCTTCTCGTTCACGTTGGCGATGTACATGAGCGACTTGTCGGTGAGCAGGCACAGCGGCTTTAACAGTCGGTGCTCGTCTTCACTCAAACCCATGCTGCGCACCGGCTGACCGTTATTGAGATGCGCGCGCACGCGCGCCATCAGTTCGCGCAGCTTGATGTCGTCCTTGTCGCCGCTCTTGGTGCCCTTGTCGGCGCGTTGCATGCCTTTCTCAACCGTATCCAGATCGGCCAGCGCCAATTCGGTATTGATGGTCTCGATGTCCGCCAGCGGATTGATGCGGCCCGAGACATGCACGATGTTCTCGTCTTCGAAGCAGCGCACCACGTGGGCGATGTCATCCACCTCGCGGATGTGGGCGAGGAATTTATTCCCCAGCCCTTCACCCTTGGACGCACCGGCCACGAGGCCGGCGATGTCCACGAATTCGATCGTGGTCGGAAGGATTTTTTCGGGTTTGGCGACCTCCGCGAGCTGCTGCAGGCGCGGGTCCGGCACCTCGACGATACCGATGTTCGGGTCGATGGTGCAGAACGGATAATTTTCCGCGGCGATGCCCGCCTTGGTGAGCGCGTTGAAGAGCGTGGACTTACCCACGTTCGGCAAGCCGACGATGCCGCATTTGAAACCCATGGTTTGCCCTTAAAGAGTACTTAACAAAAAAAATCTACACCGCAAAGACGCGAAGTACGCAAAGAAAAGCTCTATGGGCAAAAAACACACACACTTTGCAATCTTTGCGCCTTTGCGGTGAACAGCTTTACTAACCCTTATGCGCGTGCAGACTGTTCATGACCTTCTGGAGCTGGCCATGCACGATGTCCGCGACATGGGCCTTGGCGCTGACGATGGCCGCATCGATCAACGTCTGCTCCGCCAACGGCGCTTTTTTCAAAACGTACGACACGACCTGCGCGGCGTTGCCGGGATGTCCTATGCCGATACGCAGACGCGCGTAGTCGGAATTGCCGAGCTTTTCGGTAACATCGACCAGCCCGTTATGGCCGCCGTCGCCGCCGCCGATTTTCAGCCGCACGGTTCCCGGCGGCAGGTCCAGTTCATCGTGCACCACAAGAATTTCCACGGCCGGAATTTTATAATAGTGGGCGAATCGGGAAACCGCGTCACCGCTGTGGTTCATGAAGGTCTGCGGCTCAAGCAGCCAGACATCCTTGCCGCTCACGGTCAGCTTGCCGACATGCGCCGTAAAGCGCGGTTCGTGGCGCAGTTTCTCGCCGGTCGCATCCAGCAGGACGTCCAGAAAACGGAACCCGGCATTGTGCCGGGTTTCCGCATACTCCGTGCCCGGATTCCCCAGGCCAACGATGAGGGAAATCCCCTGCGCCACGTCGCCGCTCCGCGCCGGGGGTTACTTGCCTTCCTTCTTGGGCGCTTCCTTCTTGCCCGCCTCGGGCTTCTTGGCGTCCGCCTTGGGCGCTTCGCCCTTCTTGGCCTCTCCGGCTTTCGCTTCGCCAGGCTTGGCTTCGCCTTCCGCCGCCGGCGCCGCCGCAGCTTCGCCCACGGCCACTGCCGCCACCACGGGGGCTTCTTCCACCACTTTGATGGTGGAGATCGCGGCCACGGCCAAGTCATCGCCGCCATGCGCCAGGCTGGTGATATTCACGCCCTCAGGCAGATTGATGTTGGAGAGATGCACCGACTCGTTAATTTGCAAGGCCGACATGTCCACCGTGAGGAACTCGGGCAGGTCCTTGGGAAGACAGGTGATGTCGATTTCGTTCATGAGGTGCGTCACGACGCCGCCATCCACCTTGACGCCCGGGGCCACGTCCCCGCCCACGAAGTGCAACGGCACTTCCATGTGAATCTTCTCGGTGGCGCTGATGCGTTGCAGGTCCACGTGCATTACCACGGGTTTGTACGGATGCATGTGAAAATCACGCAGAATAGCCTGGTCGGTGTCACCGCCGATCGTCACGGTCAGAATCGAGGTATGAAACTTTTCATTCGCCAGATGCCGCGTCATCAAATTATGGTCCAGCGCGACCATCATCGGCTGCTTGCCGGCTCCATAAATAATGGCGGGTACTTTGCCGCTATGGCGAAGGCGGCGGCTCGCACCCGTACCTTTCGCTGCGCGCGGTTCGGCGGTCAATTCAAATTTAGTGCTCATTGTCAGTCTCCAAGATAGTTGAACATCGCCCGCCGCTCCCGCGACCAGGATCGGAGGGTACAAAAAAGGTCCGGGCCGGAGCCCAGTACCCGAAAACGTTACTCCATGAATAACTCGCTGACCGAATCCTCTTCCGCGATGCGCCGCATGGATTCGGCGAGCAGCTCGGCCACGCTCAGCTGGCGGATGCGCCGGCAGGCCTTGGCCCCGGGCTTGAGCGGGATGGTGTCGGTCACCACCAGCTCATCGAGAGCGGACTTTTCAATCCGTTCCACTGCATTTCCCGACAAAACCGGGTGCGTGCAGTAGGCCAGGACCTTGCGCGCGCCGTGGTCCTTCAACGCCCCGGCCGCTTCACACAGCGTGCCCGCGGTATCCACGAGATCGTCCATCAATACACAAGTGCGGCCTTCGACCTCGCCGATGATGTGCATCACCTTGGCCTCGTTTGGCTTCGGGCGGCGCTTATCGATGATCGCGAGGTCCGCTTCCAGATGTTTCGCCATCGCCCGGGCCCGCACCACGCCGCCCACGTCCGGCGACACCACCAGCAGATCCTTGAACTCCTGCCGCCAGATATCGCCCAGCAATACCAGCGACGCATAAACATTGTCCGTGGGTATGTTGAAAAACCCCTGGATCTGGTCGGCATGCAGATCCATAGTCAACACCCGGTGCGCGCCCGAGACGGTGATCATGTCCGCCACCAGCTTCGCCGTGATCGCCACCCGTGCCGTGCGCGGCCGGCGGTCCTGGCGCGCGTATCCATAATAAGGGATGACCGCCGTGATGCGCCGCGCCGAAGAGCGCTTCACCGCATCGACCATGATCAGCAATTCCATCAGGTTATCGTTGCTGGGCGCGCAGGTGGGCTGGATGATAAACACATCCTTACCGCGCACGTGCTCCATGATCTCGGCCTGAATCTCGCCATCCGAGAAACGGCCGATCACCGCCTTGCCGAGCGGCAGACCGAGGTGCCGCACCACGAGTTCCGCCAGCGCCGGATTGGCGTTCCCGGTAAACACCACCATATTATCCAAGGACACGTAATCTCCCCTCAGGCCATGTCCGGAATTCCGGCGATTTGGTTGGGGCGCCAGGATTCGAACCTGGGAATGCCGGAATCAAAATCCGGTGCCTTACCGCTTGGCTACGCCCCAGTGTGATCTGTCGCCACGCTCATTTAAAGGATGACGATTAAGTCCGCGCGCCACGAAGCCGGTAAACGGTGGGGGGATTCTTTGCAGAATCTGCCGGCCCCGCTCCGCGTCCGCCAGCTTCAGAAACACACACCCGCCGGAACCCGACATGCGCGGCTCGCCGAACTCGGAAAGCCAGCGCATGGCGCGGTCCACTTGCGGATAGCGGCTGCGCACCAGCGGTTCCAGATCGTTACGGAGCCCGCGCCCCTCGTGAAAGTCGCGTATTGTGAGGGTCGGGCTAAATCGTGTCAATTCAAGATCGGCAAAAACCCGGGCCGTGGACACAGCCACCGGCGGTACCACCACCAGATACCAGGCTTCCGGCGGTTCAATGGGGGTCAGGATCTCGCCGATTCCCTCGCCCCAGGCGGCATGCCCATGGATGAATACCGGCACATCCGCTCCCAGTGTCAGCCCCAGCGCCGCCAGATCCGGGACCGACAGCTGCGTGTCCCACAATTCATTCAAGGCCAGTAGCGTGGTGGCGGCATCGGAACTGCCACCCCCGAGGCCACCGCCGGCGGGAATGCGTTTCGTGAGATGGATTTGGGCACCTTTTTGGACCGCGGCGGCGTCCTGCAGCAGGCGCGCGGCGCGCACGGTAAGGTCGCGATCCTCGGGCACGCCGGGAAACGGTGTCGACCGTGTGATCCGACCATCGTCTGTGACAAAAAATTCCAGCGCATCCCCATAATCGAGAAACTGGAAAACCGTCTGCAGCGTATGGTACCCGTCCGCGCGCCGCCCCGTGACATGGAGAAAAAGATTAACTTTTGCCGGCGCCGGCCAGGGCTTCATTCGTGAATCGTAAACCGTGAGTCGCGAAACAGCCAGGCTTGAATACGACTAACGATTCACAGTTTATCGAACGCCCAGCTTTCGATTGCCAAGCGCACCTCCAGCAGAGAATTATTGGGATCGTTTATTTTTGCACCGCCGCCCTGCCTTTTGATAAACATTTTACTGGGCAAATCGAGCGAGCCATAGCGGGTGTATTCGAGATACTGAATTTCCCACCCGGATTGGACCAACTTGCTCAAACGCCCTTGCCCATCCAGCTCATGGTTCGCCGCGGCGCCGGGCGCGGGCAGTCCCAGCACCCAGTAATACATTCCGTCGAGTGGCATCCGCCAGCCGGTCTTCCGGTAAAGCAGCTGCTCGGCATTTTTCGCCCGCCAGCTGCGGTTATCCGCATCGCGCAGTTCAGCGCCGCGACTGTCCTGCACCAGCCGCAGATGGCCGCGACCCAGGGGGCCGGTAATATCGATACGGTGTCGATCGCCTGCTCGTTCCCAGTTCATCGAAGCCTGCCAGCCTTCTTTGGCTGAACGCATCGCGACCCGACCCCGGATTTTCCAGGTGGTGACCGGCTTCAACTCCGCCTGACGCGACAGCCAGGTGGCGACGGGATCATCGACCGGTGGTAAAGATGGGACGATGGCACATCCGGCGGCAAACACCACCAGGCCCAGCAGGCCAACGATACGCCTCATGGTTTGAATTTTTTTATGACGCCGTTGAGCGCTTCGTTGTCCGGCGTGTCGTGCAGCGCCCGATTCCAGACAGACTCTGCTTCGTAACGATTGCCCATCACCCACAACACCTCGCCGAGATGCGCGGCAATTTCGGCGTCATTGCGAATCTCAAGCGCGCGCTTGAGATATTTCACGGCTTCCGCGTTATTCCCCAGCCGGTATTGCAACCAGCCCATGCTGTCCATAATAAACGCATCATCGGGCTTGAGCGCCATGGCCTGCTGCAGCAGATCGAGTGCTTCCTGGAACCGCGTGGTACGGTCCGTGAGCGTGTAACCGAGCGCGTTCAAGGCATTAACGTTCTTCGGGTCTTTATTGAGTATTTCGCGCAGATCCCGTTCGGTCACGTCATACCTATCGAGCTTCTCCGCGATCAGTGCGCGCGCGTACAGCAAATCCTTGTCATCCTGGACGGTTTTTATTGCCGCATTCAGCACTTCGAACGCTTCACGATATTGCCTGGCGTCGCGCAGGATCTGCTCATGCGCCAGCGCCGCTTGCGCGCGTTGCGCATCGTTTTGCGTGCTGATGCCTTCCAGATGCCGGCGGGCACCGGCCAGATTACCTTCTTTGGCCAGCGCCACGCCGATACGAACCTGGGCTTCAAAATAATACTCGCCATTCCTCACCTCCCGGTACCAGCGCATCGCTTCCGCGTAACTCTTGCTTTGCTCCGCAACTTGACCGAGATACAGACGCGCCTGATCGTTCTGGGGACGCAACTCCAGTGCGCGCTTGAGATATTTTCCCGCCTCGTCCAGACGGTTGTTCTGCAGCGACAGCAACCCAACGGCATAGAGAGTGTCGGCATCGTCCGGCGCCTCCGCCGCAACGCGCTTGAATTCATCGAGCGCCTGCTGCCACTCCTTCTGGTCAATCAGGAAACGCGCATAATTGAGCCGGACAGAGGTCGCGCCGCGGTTGCTAGCGAGAAACGATTCATAAAAGGCACGCGCCTTGCGCGAGTCTTTCTGCGAGAGCAGAATGCGCGCCTTGAACAACGCCGCCTCTTCCCAATCCGGTCTCAATTTCAGCGCTTCATCGGCCGAGGCCAGGGCCTGTTCCAGATCGCCGCCGCGCACCCATAGATGCCCCATGGAAAAATGCGCCGCGGGACGTCGAGGATTCAGGGCGACCAGCGAACGCATCACATCGATCGCCGCGACACGGTTGCTGGCACGCCCCAGCACGGCGGCCGCGCGCAGATAGGCCTGGTCGAGATTTTGGCGGGTGTCATCCAGCACAAACAGGGTTGCAAACTGACTCTTGGCCTCCGCGACCCGATCGAGCTCGAGCAGCGCGGTAATCAGCGCCTCCCGGGCTTCGGTCTCGCGCGGCCGCAGCTCCACCCACAGTTGCGCCGATGTAATCGCCTCGTCATAACGCTTGGCGTAAAGCGAGGCGAGCGTGGCGCGCTCGACAACGCGCGGGTCGCGCGTTTGCTGCGCCACCTTGCCGAGGGTCACCGCGGCGACACCGATCTGGCCACGCTGACCGGCGATTTCGCCCAGCAACAGGTTGTAAAGCATTTCCGAATCCAACGCGACATTGGGCAATGTCTCGTCGGACGTCGTGGGTTCAGGGGTTGTCGGCGTGGTTTCGGTCTTCAGCGTACCGGCGCAAGCCGTCAGCAGGGAAAAAAACAGCAGCAACGGCAGAAAACGGAGGCGGGAAATAATCATAATATTTATAAGTCTCGTACAGCTATTGGGGGCTGGCTACCCTTTGACTGCCTGGGCGGGCAGAGATTCGCGCCACCATCTAGAATAGTCTTGGCAGTCGACCATACTAAGGAAAAACGAGCAATCCGTGGACATGGGTGATATCGGAGTGATTTTAAACATCGCGCACCAGGGCGCGGAAATAGCATGAATTCATCGATTCTGCTGATAGTAGCCGCCGTGGCCTTTGTCTTCGGCTACCGCTTCTATTCCAAACTGCTGGCGCTCGGGGTCTTTCACCTTGGGAAAGATTATAGTACACCTGCGCCGGAACGGCCTCCCGAAGGGGGTCACGGCGCATCCAACCGTCACCTGATCTTCGGCCATCACCTGGCTTCCCTCGCCGCCGCGGCCGCCGTGACCGGCAGCCTGGTTTCTTTAATATGGGGATGGATTCCGGCATTTCTATGGCTCACGGTCGGCACGGTGACCGCGGCCGGTACTTACGGGCTTGGCTCGCTGTGGCTGTCGCTGCGCTTCCCCGGTCTCAACCCGGCGGAAATCGCCGCGCGGCTGTTGGGCTCCCCGGCACACGGGCTCTTCACCCTGCTCGCGTTTCTGCTGCTACTGATCATGAACGCCGCCTGCGCCACCTTGGCCGCGCACTTATTATCCGCGTTTCCATCCGCGGTTCTACCGTTCGGGATTATCACGGTCATGGCGCTGATCCTCGGAAGCTTTCTGAGAGGCCGGGATGATTTCGAAATCATTCCGGCGTCATTGATCGCACTCACCTTGAGTCTCATGGCGGTCTGGCTGCTCGGGGAATTTCCGCTGAGTTTCACCGGTGCGCTGAATTTCGAGACGGCGGAGTCGTCAGTGTCATTTGACGCGACGACGGTCTGGGTCATCCTGCTTTTCATCTACGGCTATCACGCCACGCGCCTGCCGATGTGGAAGCTGATACGCCCACGCGGCTATCTCACCGCACTGCTGTTGGGGGTGATGCTCTTCATTTTTTATACCGCCGTGATCATCGATCACCCCAAGCTGGTCGCGCCGGAATTCCATGCCGGACCCGGCATACCGGATACGCTACCCTGGCTTTTCATTACGCTCACATCCGGCGCCGTGTCCGGCTTTCACCTGCTGATCGCCAACGGCGTGACCGCGCGCCAAATCAACACTGAAACCGACGCGCGCTATATCGGCTATGGCGGGGCGCTGGCGCTCGGCCTGGTGGCGCTGAGCGCCGTCATTATCGGCGTTAGCGGTTTTGCCGGCACCCCGGAGTGGACCCAGCACTACGCTTCCTGGGAGCAGCTCAAGGATCTGCGCACGGTCTTGGAACTGTACATCAACGGGTTTGCCCAACTCGCCGCCGGTCTGGGTCTGGATCGGGCCTTTGCCCGCACGCTGGCGGCGGTGGTCATTCTGGGTCTGCTGGCCGCCACGCTCGAAGCCGGATTGCGCATACAAAAACATCTGCTGACCGGTTTGACGGAACGTTACCCGAGCTTTATTCCGGGAAAAGAAAAAATCCTGATCGGGATGGCCGCGGGACTGTCGGCGGCACTGGCGCTGTACAGTGGCCACGGTCGCGGCGGGCCGGCGTGGTGGCCGCTGTTTGGTGTCGCTGACCAGATTCTGGCCGTTCTCGGTTTCACCCTGCTTGGCCTCACATTGTGGCGCATGGGGCGGCCCGTGACGGTGGTGCTTCTGCCCCTGATTTTCATGCTGGCGGCGGCCAATTGGGCGCTGGCCGTACTAATAATGCAGTGGTTGGCGGCGGATGACTGGGTGTTGCTTGCCCTCGGCGCCATATTAATAGTCACGGAACTCGGAGTAAGCTTACTGTCTCTGAACTTTCTGAAATCGTCGCCCCGGCCCCGAACTTGACACCGGACCCCGATGGGTCAAAATCCCGGGCTTTAGCGACGATTTTCCGGTTTGCTCCATGCACCTGCTGGCCTTTGGCATCAATCATCACACCGCGCCGGTCGATATCCGCGAAAAGGCGGCGTTCGCCTCGGATAATCTGGTCAGCGCGCTGCACGAGGTGACCGGAAACGGTGGCGCGAGCGAGGCCGCGATCGTCTCCACGTGCAACCGCACCGAACTCTATTGCGGCCTCGATCCGGTACACGATGAGCTGGTCATCGACTGGTTTTGCCACTACCACCGGCTCAACCGATCCGACATTCATCCCTATCTGTATCAGCATCCCGATCAGGCGGCGGTCAAGCATCTGTTCCGCGTGGCCGCCGGGCTCGACTCGATGATCCTGGGCGAACCGCAAATTCTCGGTCAAATGAAAGAGGCGTTCGCCACCGCGCACAAGGCCGGTGCCACCGGCAAGATCCTGAATCGCCTGTTCCAGCAAACCTTCACCGTGGCCAAGCAGGTGCGCACCGACACCGCCATCGGCGCCAGCGCGGTCTCGGTCGCCTCGGCGGCGGTGCGCCTCGCCAAGCAGATCTTCAACCAGCTCTCGGAGCAGACGGTGCTGCTGATCGGCGCCGGCGACATGATCGAACTCTGCGCGCGTCACCTCAAGGAACACGGCGTGGGCCACATGATTGTCGCCAACCGCACGGTCGAACGCGCCCAGCTGGTGGCCAACCAGTTCGGTGCCGAGGCCATTTCACTCACCGAAATGCCGCTGCGGCTGGCCGACGCCGACATCGTGATTTCCTCCACCGCCAGTCAGTTGCCCATCCTGGGGAAGGGGACAGTAGAAAGCGCCCTGAAGTCGCGCAAGCACCGGCCGATGTTCATGGTGGACATCGCCGTGCCGCGCGACATTGAGGCCGAAGTGGCCGAACTCAACGACGTGTACCTGTACACCATCGACGATCTCAAGGAAGTGGTGCAGGAAAACATGGAATCCCGCCAGGAGGCCGCGCGCGAAGCGGAAAAAATCATTGACACCCAGGTCGTGGATTTCATGCACTGGGTAAAGTCGCTGGATGCCGTCCCCACGATCCGGGCGCTGCGCGAAGCGGCCGATGCCCTGCGCGAAGCGGAACTGGAACGCGCGCGGCGGCGCCTCGCGCGCGGCGACGACCCGGCCAAGGTTATCGAGCAGATGGCACGCGCGCTGACGAACAAATTCACCCATGCCCCCACCGATGTCTTGCGCAAGGCCGATCACGACGGCAACAGCGCGCTGCTGGAAGCCGCGCGCCGCCTGTTCGACCTCAACGAAGAGTAACGATGAATCCCTCCATTGAGACAAGGCTCGCCAGCCTTGCGCAGCGCTTTGAAGAAATCGAACGGCTGCTGGCCGATCCCAAGGTGATTGGCAAGCAGGAGCAGTTCCGCAAGCTGTCGCAGGAATACGCCGAGATCAATCCGGTGGTCAAGCTCTACGGCGACTACCGGCTCGCCTGCGACCAGATGGAATCCGCGCGCGCCATGCTTAAGGATAAGGATGCTTCCATACGCGAAATGGCCCAGGAAGAAATCGCCGATGCTCAGCAACTGATCGAAAAACTGGAAGCCGACATCCAGACGCTGCTGCTGCCGAAGGATCCGAACGATAACCGCAACGTGTTTCTCGAAATCCGCGCCGCGGCCGGGGGCGATGAGTCAGCCATCTTTGCCGGCGACCTGTTTCGCATGTACAACTATTACGCCACCAACCACGGTTGGAACGTGGAAGTCATGAGCCAGAGTCCGGGCGAACACGGCGGCTACAAGGAAATCATCGCCCGGATTTCGGGGAAGGACGTATACTCGCGCCTGAAATTCGAATCCGGCGCCCACCGCGTCCAGCGCGTCCCCGAAACCGAAGCCCAGGGGCGCATCCACACTTCGACCTGTACCGTAGCGGTATTGCCGGAAGCGGAAGAAATCGATGCGATCGCGCTCAATCCGGCGGAGCTGAAGGTCGATACCTTCCGTGCCTCGGGGGCCGGCGGCCAGCACGTGAATAAAACCGATTCGGCCATCCGCATTACCCACCTGCCTTCCGGCATCGTGGTCGAATGCCAGGATGAACGCTCGCAGCACAAAAACCGCGCACGCGCCATGTCGATCCTGTCCGCGCGCCTGCTCGAAGCCGAGCGGCGCAAACAGCGCGAATCGGAAGCCGCCACGCGCAAAAGCCTCGTGGGCACCGGCGACAGATCCGAACGTATTCGCACTTATAATTTTCCCCAGGGGCGCCTGTCCGATCACCGCATCAATCTGACGCTGTACAAGCTCGATCAGGCCATGGAGGGCCGGCTCGATGAGCTCATCGATGCGTTGCGTAGCGCCGACCAGGCCGAGCTGCTGGCGACGTTGAATAGTTAAACTGAAATATTTGTAGGGTGTGCTGAGCGTTAGCGAAGCGCACCAATATATGCTAACGGTGCGCAACGCTTCGCTTTTGCACACCCTACGAAAACAGGCCAAAAATTTCATTTTGTTAGGCATTCTAAACCTGAAACATGAAGCTCCAAACTTTCCATTCTCATCCTGTAACCGTCGGTGAAGCCCTGCGTCAAACCGTAACCACCCTGACACCGACCAGCCCCACTCCCCGGCTCGACGCGGAGGTGTTGGTAATGTACGTCTGCGGTTTTGATCGCGGCGGGCTTATTACGCAGGGACACAGCGCATTAACGCACGATCAACAGCCCAGGTTGGAGAAACTGCTCGCGCGAAGACGCCAAGGTGAACCGATCGCCTATCTCACCGGTTGGCGTGAATTCTGGTCGATGGAACTCGCGGTATCGCCCGCCACACTGATCCCGCGCCCGGAAACCGAACTGCTGGTGGAAAAAACCCTGGCGCATATTCCTCACGACGCGGAATGGACCCTGGCCGATCTCGGCACCGGAAGCGGCGCGATTGCCTTGGCCTTGGCCAAGGAACGCCCACGCTGCCGCGTGATCGCCACGGACATTTCTCCGGAAGCGCTCGACGTCGCGCGCTCGAACGCCGCTAAGTTCAGCCTGACCCGTGTCGAATTCTGTGAAGGCCGCTGGCTCGAACCGCTCGCGGGCATGAAACTGGACATGATCGTCAGCAACCCGCCGTACGTGCGCGCCGGCGACCCGCACCTCAAATGCGGCGACGTACGCTTCGAGCCCCAACAAGCGCTCATCGCCGGCCCGGACGGGCTCGAGGCTATCCACCAAATTGCTCTCCATGCACAGCAAAGCCTCAAGCCCGGTGGTAGATTATTATTCGAACACGGGTGGCATCAGGCTGAGGCGGTCGACAGTCTTCTGCGCCAGCATGGCTACCGAGATATCGTCTGCTGCCGCGACTTGGCCGGTCGTAATCGTATTACAGAATGCCAACGATAATTTTTCTCTCAATCAATTCAATTTTCCATGGATGATAAACAACTCCTGCGTTACAGCCGCCATATCCTGCTGCCGCAGGTGGGCGTGGACGGTCAACAGAAGCTGCTCGATGCGCGCGTGCTCATCGTCGGGCTCGGCGGGCTGGGCTCTCCGGTCGCCATGTATCTCGCCGCTTCGGGCGTCGGGCATCTCGTCATCGTGGATCATGACCGCGTGGAGCTGTCTAATCTTCAGCGCCAGATCGTGCACACCACGAACGCCATCGGCATCGATAAAACTGCTTCGGCGAAACAGACTTTGCATGCGCTTAATCCCGCCGTGCAAATCACCAGCTTCAATAAAATCCTCGACGCGGACGAATTGACCGAGCAGGTGCGGCTGGCCGATGCCGTGGTGGACGCGAGCGATAATTTCGCCACACGCTTCGGTCTCAATCGCCTGTGCGTCGCACGGAAAAAACCGCTCATCTCCGGCGCCGTGATCCGCCTGGAAGGCCAGGTCACCACGTTTCGCGCCGATCTTCCCGACAGCCCCTGCTACCGTTGCCTTTATAAAGACATGGATGAACTGGCCGAAGCCTGCTCGGAAACGGGCATTCTGGCGCCGGTGGCCGGCATCATCGGCAGTATCCAGGCCACAGAAACGCTCAAAGCCCTGACCGGTGTCGGTCAGACGCTGAACGGCCGCTTGCTGATACTCGATGCCGAGGCAATGGAATGGCGCGAGATCAAACTGCGCAAGGACCCGGAATGCCCGGTGTGCGGAGCATGATGAACGCCGTCCGGCTGCCACCGCCTATCGTCAACCAGTTGCTGCGCCTGGCGCAGCAATCGCCCGCTGAAGAAATCTGCGGCCTGATATCGCGCGACCGCCACGGTTTCAAAATATGCTACCCCGTTGCCAACACCGCCGCAGACAAAAAACATTTCTTTGCCCTCGATCCCCAGAGCCAGATCGAAGCCATGCGCACCATGCGCGAACATGGCGAGGAACTGGCCGCGATCTACCACTCCCACCCCGAGGCTCCGCCATTCCCCTCGGTTACCGACATCGAACAACACCAATACCCCGGCGTGCTTTACCTGATTATTTCGCTTGGCACCCAAGGCGCGCTTGATATGCGCGGCTTTGACATCCATGGCCGCGAGGTCAGGGAAATCGCCATCGGCCTGCAGCAAGATGCCGCTTCCTAGCGGCCTACCCGCGGACGTCTATACTCCTTTTATTAAAGCCGCCAGCAGGCTTACGAAGGAGCAACCATGTCCATCGCTACATTTGTTTTTTTAGGCATTTTTTCGGCGCTGTTTCTCTACGCGGTCACGATGTACAACAATTTTGTACGTCTCAAAAACAACGTCGCTCAAGCCTGGTCGAACATCGATGTGCTGCTCAAGCAACGTCACGACGAACTGCCCAAGCTGGTCGAAGCCTGCAAGCAGTACATGAAACATGAACGCGGCGTACTGGACGAGGTGACTCAGGCGCGCGCCGCCGTGCACAGTGCGCGCGAGGCGGGCGACGTGGGCGCGCTCGGCGCCGCCGAAACCCATTTGCGGGCGGGACTGATGAACCTGTTCGCGGTAGCGGAAAATTATCCCGAGCTGCGCGCCAATGAAAACTTCCAGCATTTGCAAAACCGCATTTCACAGCTGGAAGCGCAGATCGCCGATCGGCGCGAGTTCTACAACGATTCGGTCAACGCCAACAACATCCGCATCGATCAATTTCCCGACAACGTGATCGCCACCCTGTTCCGCTTCGCGGAAAAACCATTGCTTAAATTCCAGGAAAGCGAAATCAAGGACGTCAACGTCAAGACGTTGTTCAATACCTAGGCATGTCCTCGTCCGGTCCGTTGGCCCAGTGGGTGGCGGGGCTGGCCAGCACGATCAGCCACGGCGACCCGGCTGCCGTCGGCATTGCCGTGGCGGTGCTCGCCGCCGGATCCGGTTACTGCTCCTGGCGCACCTGGCGCCATGTCAGCCACATCCGCCTCGTCGAAGACACGCCCACCGCCAAAATTCGTTCCGCCCCGCAGGGGTACGTGGAGCTCGAAGGCAGCGGCAAGCTCATGGACGGACCGCCGATCATAGCCAAGCTCTCGGGGCTGCCCTGCGTCTGGTTCCGCTACAAAATCGAAGAACTGGTCACGACCACTTCCAGCCGGGGCGGCAGTAATCGCCGTTGGGAAACCATCGACAAAGGCGAAAGCACCGAGACATTCTGGCTCCAGGACGATACCGGGCGCGTGGTCATCGACCCCGAGGGGGCGGAAATCACACCGCGACACAAGGACACTTGGCGTTCCAGTGCTTCCATAGGCGGCATCGCGCATCCCAACTACATCAGAAGCTTTCTCGCATCCAGCGGCAGTGGCCGCCGCTATCGCTTCACGGAAGA
>JAUSDQ010000152.1 GCA_030650525.1 Sulfuricaulis sp. | reverse complement strand
CGCGCGGCTGCTGGGGCGCGAGGGCATGCACCGTGTCGCCGAATTTTCCACGCTCAATGCCAACTACATCATGGCCGAGTTGGCGAAACGCGGTTTCGACATGGCGTATCCGATGCGGCGCGCCACGCACGAGTTCGTGCTCACCTTCAAGAAGCTCAAGGACGAGGCCGGCGTGAGCGCGATGGACGTCGCCAAGCGCCTGCTCGACAAGGGCTTCCACGCGCCGACGACTTATTTCCCGATGCTCGTGCCCGAGTGCTTCCTGATCGAGCCGACCGAGACCGAGGCCAAGGAAGAGCTCGATCGTTTTATCGCCGCCATGGACGAGATCGTGCAAGAGGCGCGTACCCATCCCGATCTGGTCAAGGGCGCGCCGTACACGCTCCCGGTCAAGCGCCTCGACGACGTGCGCGCCGCGCGCGAACTTAATCTTACCTGGCACCAGGCCGGCTGATCGATGGCGCTACTGAAGGGCTTGCTTGATCTGCGGCGTGTGTGGCGCGCCGCCGGCTATTCCGCCGCCGGCCTGAAAACCGCGCTCGCAACCGAGGCCGCCTTCCGTCAGGAAATGATGTTGTTCGTGATTCTTGCTCCACTCGGATTATGGCTGGGGGACGACGGCGTGGAGCGGTCGCTGCTGGTCGGAAGCCTGGTACTGGTGCTGATTGTCGAGTTGCTGAACTCGGCGATAGAAACGGTGGTCAATCGCATCGGGCGAGATCGGCATGCGCTGTCCGGACAGGCCAAGGATATCGCCTCGGCGGCGGTATTTATTTCATTGCTGCTCGTGATCTTCGTCTGGGCCTTGGTGCTCGCTGACCGTCTTAGCTGAAAAATTTGAACGGCGAGCTATGCCGCATCCGGCTGATCGGCCACCGGCGTGACCGCGGCAATGACCGTGATATAGGGATTGATTTCATGTACCTGGTGGAAAATGTCCTGCCAGGTATGCAGGAACGATTCGCCCGCCGGGAATGTCAGTGTCAGCGCCATGCCGATGAACTGCGCGCTGCCCGGTTCGGCGAATTTCGACACCGTGGCAAACACGACAATTGAGTCCGGCGATCAGATCGGCTTTGAGCGTTTCCCGGTTGACCCGCGGCCACCAGCGCAGCAAAGGGAAGAACCGTGACCAGAAAATGCTACATTGCGGCGGGGCGTAATAATCGGACATGGACGGCGTATGGGTAAAAAATGATGGCGCGCATTGTATATTTTTCCAGGCCGTTTTTCATGTTGCGCGCCGCGCCGGTTAGGCAAGTGCGCACCGTCCCCGTATAATCGCGGCCGTTAAAATTCCAGGTCAACGGCCGCATGCTGCAGGCGCTACACAATATTTTCAATCACCCGGGCGCGCGCAAGGTCTTTCTCAAGCTGCGCTACGTTTTGTTCCTGGTGTTCCTGGTTGTCTTGGCCCGCTACACCGACGGCACGCGCCTGCCGGCCGGGTTTCTGGTTTCGCTTTTCGGTGAGGCGATCCAGCTCTGGTCGTTCGCTTCGCTGGTGAAGAACGAACAACTCACGGCGCGCGGGCCTTATGTACTGGTACGCAATCCCATGTATCTCGGGCGCTTCTTTCTGATTCTCGGCCTGGTCTTGCTGCTCGGCGATTATTACCTCACCGCCGCCTATGTCATTCTCTATTATTTTTACATGGTTAACCGCGTGCAACGCGAAGAAAGCCGCCTGGCGGAATTATTGGGGCAACCCTACCGCGATTACTGCGCGCGCGTGAATCGATTCCTGCCGGCGTTCGACAGGCTGCTCGATCCGGCCGTGAGGTTTTTTAACTGGGAAGTGCTGCTGCGCAACAACGGCCACTGGAATCTTCTGGCCATGCTGTTGTTCTACGGCGCGTTATCTTGCTACGTTTGGTATTTCCGTTGACGGCGGGACCCGCCAAGTGGGTTCAGGCGCGTTTGCCGTGGCGCTGGTCCAGCCACCATGCCAGCAGCGGAAGCGTCAAGCTCGTGCCAGGAACCACCGCGGTGGCCAAGTAAAGACCCAGGCGCGTTAGCCGCCGCAATTGTGCGCTCAGTTCAGCGCGGTCGGTCTTGCTCCATTTCTGTCCATTGCGCGGTTTCATCAGCAACGCCATCAGTCCAGGCACCTGCGCGATTTCTTCGCGGATTCGGATTTTCTCGCGTTGCTGCAGCATGCGTGCGGCCTTGAACAGGCGGCGAAGACCCGGAAGGATTCCCGTGGGCGCGGGTGAAGCCGCAAACGCGATGGCCTGTTCAGAGGCGTGCGGTGATTGAATGTCGGCGTCAGGCAAGGGGTGGATTCCTGGCAGGTCTTGGTTTATTTGTAAGGGTATTCTGCATATTCCATGCCACGAAATCCGACGCACGGCCAAAACCACTGCAATGGCAGACTAATTCATGAAACTGACAAAATGCGCGCTTGGCTTCAATCTCTGACCAGCGCGAAACCATCTGCTTTCCGCCGGCGAGAGGGTAGACCTTATTCAAAGCCCATCTGCGGCATGGTTCAGTGAACCATCGTCCCGCCGAACGGGCGCACCATGGAAGGTGCGCCCTGGTCTTTCGAGCGAAGCAGGATTGCGCAGCGATGAAAGTGTCCGCGGTGAAACTCCTCGGGCTCGCGCACATCCACGACCAGCACGTCGTCGTGGTTCTCGATCATCTCATCGAACCCCTCGACGCTGATCTCGCGCATGCGGGCGCGCGCGTCGCGCACGAAATCGAGCAGCGTTTTGCCATGTATCTCAACCGATGTGAACTCCTCTACAGAGAAGAATCGTGAGTCGTGCCTAACATTGGTAAATAATAATATTCGTATTAACGATTTTGATTTTAAATTTGACAAATATTTCAGATGTGATGTTATGCGTAACAATAGGCGCATTAAAAATGGGTAAAAGGAAGGATCTGGCTCTTAAGGGCCTCTGAACGATTTAGGACAGCCATTATCAGGAGGAAAAATCATGGAAGCATGGGAAATTGTTGCCCCGACGTTACTTACGTCGGGGGGGTTGCCACACAATAAGAATCGGTCTGCTTTACGGCGATATAGCATCCAATCGATCCTGAGATGGCTGCTGTACCTTCTTGTCCTCGCGCCGCTTGCTCTAATTCACTCCGCCTCTTTCGCGACATCGGCTCCGGCCGCCGTGACGGGTTTCTGGCCGGGGAACGGGCCGGCGGGCACGATCGTCTTTGTCTTTGGTAGCGATTTTGATGTGAATCCAGGCGCTACCAAGGTCGAGGTCAACGGTCTGTCAGCGCCGTTGGTACAAACCATGTCCAGTGACCTTCTGCTTTTTATGTTGCCCTTGGGGAACACCAGCGGTTCGATCTGCGTTACCACCTCACTAGGCACGGCCTGTAGCGCGGCAGCCTTCGGAACGGCGCTGAGTGGTCTCAACATTACTGCCTTGTGGCCGTCGCAGGGTGTAGCGGGTAGCGTCGTTTTTGTTTTTGGTTCGGGCTTTGACCCGACACCCGGTAATACCCAAGTTAGCCTCGGCAGCACAACGGCGGGTCTCGCCCAAGTCTTGGACCCATCGCTGCTCCTGTTTCTCGTGCCCCCACCACCGGCGACATCGGGGTATGTTCATGTCACGGTGACGGCGCCCCAGGCTTTAACGGCGCCCCAGACTTTAGCGGCGTCTCAGAGTTCGGCGACGAGTCCCACGCCGTTTACGGTACTCAGCGCGGCCGCGAGTGTCACGCGCAATTACACGCTCTATATCACCTCGGGTACCTGGACGATCAATGGCGCCGGTGGCGCCACGCTGTACGCGTGGAGCTTTACCGACCAAGCGGGTCTCACCA
>JAUSDQ010000142.1 GCA_030650525.1 Sulfuricaulis sp. | reverse complement strand
GATTTCGAGGCGGTGAAGGCGGTAGCGGAAACCGTGAAAAATTCCACGGTGTGCTCGCTGGCGCGCGCCGGTGAGAATGACGTGCGCCGTGCCGGGGAAGCGATCCGCCCGGCGAAATCGGGACGCATCCATACCTTTATCGCCACCAGCCCGATCCACATGCAGCACAAGTTGCGCATGAGCGAGGATCAGGTGGTCGAGCGCGCGGTCAGCGCGGTGAAGTGGGCGCTTGAATATACCGATGATGTGGAATTTTCCGCCGAGGATGCGGTTCGCTCGGAGATGGATTTCCTGGTGCGCGTGTTCGATGCGGTGATCAAGGCCGGAGCAAAAACAATGAATGTGCCGGACACGGTGGGCTATTCGATTCCCGCCGCATGGGGCGAGCGCATCCGGCAATTGATCGAACGAGTGCCGAATTCGGACAAGGTGATCTGGTCAACGCATTGCCACAACGATCTGGGCTTGGCGGTGGCAAACTCTTTATCCGCTGTGATGAACGGTGCGCGCCAGGTAGAGTGCACCATCAATGGCCTCGGCGAACGCGCCGGTAATGCCTCGCTGGAAGAGGTCGTGATGGCGGTGAAGACGCGCCGCGATATATTCAATCTCGATACGCGCATCGATACCACACAGATCGTGCCGACTTCCAAACTGGTCTCCAGCATCACCGGTTATCCGGTGCAGCCGAACAAGGCGATTGTCGGCGCGAATGCCTTTGCGCACGAGTCCGGCATTCATCAGGACGGCGTGCTCAAGCACCGCGAGACCTACGAGATTATGCGCGCCGAGGATGTGGGCTGGAATGCCAACAAGCTGACCCTGGGCAAACTCTCCGGGCGAAATGCGTTGCGCCAGCGGTTTGCCGCACTGAATATCGAGTTCGATTCGGATGAGGCATTCAATGCCGCCTTCCAGCGCTTCAAGGAACTGGCGGATCGCAAACACGAGATTTTCGATGAGGACTTGCAGGCGCTGGTCAGCGACGAGGCGGTGGCGCAGGTCAGCGAGCATTACCGTCTGGTCTTCATGCGCGCCCATAGCGAAACCGGGATATTGCCGGTGGCAAAGGTGGCGATCAGTATCGATGGCGGGCAGCATGAAGCCGAAGCGCAAGGCGGCGGGCCGGTGGATGCGACGTTTCAGGCCATCGAGAAAATCGTGCACAGCGGTACCGAGCTGCAACTGTATTCGGTAAACAATATCACCAGCGGTACCGATGCGCAGGGCGAGGTGACGGTGCGCCTCGCCAAGGGCGGGCGGATCGTCAACGGGCAGGGCGCGGATACCGACATCGTGGTGGCTTCCGCCAAGGCTTACCTGAATGCGCTCAACAAATTGCACAGCAAACTG
>JAUSDQ010000137.1 GCA_030650525.1 Sulfuricaulis sp. | reverse complement strand
GGTGGCGCGGGTTTTATCGGATCGCATCTGACCGATCGGCTGCTTGACGCCGGTCTGAAGGTCAGGGTACTGGACGATCTGTCGACCGGCAAACGGAAAAACCTGCCTGCCAATTCCTCCCTTGAATTTATCGAAGGCGATATCCGGGACGCACAAACGGTAAATCGGTGCGTGGAGGGAGTGGCTGCCGTAGTTCACCTCGCCGCGGTGGCCTCGGTGCAGGCCAGCATCGATCAGCCGATGGAGACGCATCGGACAAATTTTGACGGCACGCTGAATCTGCTCGAGGCTGCACGGGTTCATGGGGTTAAGCGCCTGCTCTACGCCAGCTCTGCCGCCATCTACGGCGATGCCGCCACAGTCCCTGTTTCTGAAGCGACAGTTCCCAGCCCCTTATCGCCCTATGCTGTCGATAAACTGTCAGGGGAGTATTACCTGCGTTACTATTTCACCCAGTTCGGCCTTGCCACCACGGCATTTCGGTTTTTCAATATCTATGGACCGCGCCAGGATCCCGCTTCGCCCTATTCGGGCGTGATCAGTATTTTCGTGGACCGCATGCGGCGGAATCAACCGGTGACAGTATTTGGCGATGGTTCGCAGACGCGCGATTTTGTTTACGTGGCCGATCTGGCGGAATTGCTGGCGCGGGCGGTGCACGGATCGGAAGGGGTGGGCGGCGTGTTCAATGTCGGTACCGGCGCGCGCCATTCACTGCTGCAGTTATTGAGCCATCTCGAAAAGCTGTCAGGGAAAAGAATCGAAAAACATTATGAGCCGCCTCGGCTTGGCGATATCCAGCATTCCTGCGCCGATGTCTCCCGCCTGAAGCGGATTTTTGGAAGCGTGCCCGCGACACCCTTCGATGCGGGGCTCAAGAAACTGCTGGAGTCGATGGAGGCGTGATCTGTTGCGGATTTTAGAAGGGGAGAATCAGGGATAGATTAAAGACCACATCCGATGAGGTATCCACGATGAGGTCTTCCGACATCGAAAACTCCAGAAATTTTCGCGGTGCAAATTCCCAATTCACGCCGGCCAACCCCTGCACGGAATAACTGTTAAGCTGCCGGAAATGGGTGCGGTCATAAAAGGTGCTGTGCATATCCAGCTGGGCATTGACGGTGACGCGTGGAATAAACATCTGGCTGATGCCAAACGTGCCGAAGCCGACCAGATTTCGTTGCTGTAGCGGTATCACATTTCCCTCGGACATCCACATCATTCCGCCGCCCCCGTACAGGTTCCATTTGTCCGGCGGACGTGTCGTGGCCAGGCTCAGCCACAGGGCCAGGTCGGTGCTGCCGCTGCCCAGCAATTCGCTTTCCTTGCCGGTGGGTAACTTGAGGCTCGCGCGCAGCGCCGTGGTATAGCCAGTATGTTTTGCATCCTTCCCAATCTGTTCGGCGGCCAGCAGGCGCAAGTCGCCCATGCCCTTCACCGCGCGGTTGACGTTGACCAGGTCCACGCCATTACGGGAATAGCGATAATTGGTCTGATGGCGCGCAATGTTCGTGCGACCCCCCTGAGGAAGGTTGGAAGTGTCGTGAAAACGTTCAATGTAACGATCGAGAAACCCGCCAGTGTGCGAGACATAGGGCAGCTCGAACCCCCATTCCCTCCCGTTGGATAGTCCTTGTCGCCAGTTTAGGGTCAGACGATGGGTTTCGCCGTCCAAGATCAGGTATTCGGAGGCACTCTGGGCCCCGGTGAAATTGTTGGCTATCTGCAGCCGCAGGGCGAGAGCTGCCTTACCCGCGGCCAGCAGCCGCGCCTCACCCAGGGTGGGCAGACCGTATATCTGTATCAACGGGCTTTGATTGAAACTGTACAGCGGACGTACCGCTGAAGCAGACGGGGTATCGGCATGGGTTATGCCCGATGCCAGGATAACCAGATACAGGAATGACCGGATTCGGAGAAAATTCGTGAAGCGCAAAAAAATATATACCGGTTTCTTGTTGTTGATCTGGCTGTTGCGAGTGCCGGCATTTTCGCAGGGACTTGTCCGGAATACAAATGGTAATGACCCCGCCGGGTTGAAATAATTTAGTATCCGGACATTTGAGGAAATTCTGATTAGAACCTATCTCAAAAATACTCTGGCATATATTTGTAGGGTGGGCATCGCCCACCCACGCGGATTCGCTGGCTGTCCGGCGGTGGGCGATGCCCACCCTACATGTATTTTGAGGCGGTTACTTAGTAAGAGCATTATTCAGAACCTCCCTAGCCGGGGCAGCGCCCATTGGTCAGCGTGACGCAGGGCAGTGTCACGTCAGGTCTTCCCAGATAATAACCTTGAGCGAAGTCGACGCCGAAAGTGGCGAGCATTTTGAAGCTTTCCTCGTTCTCGACAAATTCAGCGACGGTTTGTTTTCCCAACGCATGGGCGATTTCATTCATGGCCTTGACCATGGCCTGATCCACGAGGTTGACGGCGAGGTTCTTTACAAACCGTCCATCGATCTTGACGCTGTTAACGGGCAAGTCCTTGAGGTAGGCAAAGGAGGCCATGCCGGAGCCGAAATCATCCAGGGCGGTAAGACAACCCATCGACTGCAGACGGGCGAGAAAATTCTCGGCCGCCGACATGTCGGCGATCGCCGCGGTTTCCGTCACCTCGAAGGTCAACGCCGTGGGATCGAGGCCGGTCTCCTTGAGCCTTTCCTGAATCACCTCACAGATCCCCGGTGTGGTCAGCGTGCGTCCCGACAGGTTGATGGAATAGCGCAGGTCAGGGCGTTCGCTGCGCTGCTTGGCCAAATCCCCGATGGCACGCTGGATCACCCATTTATCGATGTCGGCGGACAGCCCGAAGCGCTCGGCGGTGGACAGAAATCCCGCGGGCATAATCAGTTCATTGCGCTCATCCAGCATCCGAATCAGCACTTCGTAGGAATCGACCTCGCGTGTCGCCGTGCTGACGATCGGCTGGCAGGCCAGCACGAACCTGTCATTCTCGATCGCATCCTTGATGCGCCGCGACCAGCCCATGTCGAGCGTCATGGCGGCAACGCTTTCCGCGTCATCCGGGTTGAACAGGTGCACGCGGTTGCGTCCGCCACGTTTAGCGAGATGGCACGCGAGATCCGCCTGCGACAGGACGTCGACGGCAGACAATGTAGTGGGAGTGATGCCGGTGACACCGATGGAGCAGCCGATGTCGATCTGTTTTCCGCTATGTTTGAATAGATAGTCGGCGAGCTTGGCACGGAAGGATTCGGCCGCCTGAACCGATAGCATGGGCGTGGTGTCGAACAGCAGCACGGTAAATTCGTCACCGCCGAAGCGGGCAATGAGATCGCTCTTGCGCGCGCGTTTATTCAGGATGGCGGCGACTTCGACGATCAACCGGTCACCCGCCGAGTGTCCCAG
>JAUSDQ010000135.1 GCA_030650525.1 Sulfuricaulis sp. | reverse complement strand
CCGCACCGTCATGTCACCGGCGGCGGCGCCGGGCGCGGGATTTTCTTGCTTGCTGCAAGCATTCAGCGCAAGAACCAGAACGAAGGCCCACGCTATCCATTTCGTCATTCGCGGCAGATGCACGGAAGATCTCCTTGATTTGTCGGCGGCCTATCTGGTGTAGATATTAACGCAAAACCCCTGTCCGGACGCAATTTACTGAACCGGCCACCAAAACAGTGCGTGCTGCTTCTACTCCCTCTCCCTCCGGGAGGTGAGGCGGAAACAGGAAAAGGTCCAGTGGACCTTTTCCCCGCCGAACGGGCGCAGACGATTCTTCTGCGCCCCGGCGGGAACGACGGGGGCGAGGGGGAGATTAACTTGTAGTACTCGCCCTCATCCCGTTTCCTGCCGGGGCGCACGAAAATCACGCGCGCCCGTTCGACGGCGAGGATGCACGTTAAGTGCATCCTCGCCGACCCCGTCTCACCTCCCGTAGGGAGAAGGGGCTCAACGACAGACGTCGTGTGCACCAGTTTGTTGCTCCACTCAGTAACTTGTGCCCGGTGATGTGAACGGAAGAGCTGAGTTAACCATCCCCCTGCTTGGCAGGGATGCGCAGCTTCAAACCAACTGGCAGATCGTTGTCGCGTAAATCATTGAGAAAACGCAGGGCGTCGACATGAATATTATGTTGCCGCGCGATGGAAGCGAGCGTCTCGCCCCGGCGCACGACGTGTTCGCGCGCGGGCTCCGTTCCCTGAATCGCCTGGATCGGTACCGACGGCACGGTCACGGCATGGGCCAGATGACTTTTGATGCCACGAAAAAGGCCGGCGGCCAATTGGCGCTGGAACGCCGGCGTACGCAGCTTCTTCTCCTCCGAGGGATTGGAGATAAACGCCGTCTCCACCAGCACCGATGGAATATCCGGTGACTTGAGCACGGCAAAACCCGCCTGGGCGACACGCCGCATGTGTACCGGACCCACGCGCTGCAGTTCCGCGAGAATATCGTCACCGAGACTAACGCTGTCCTGCATGGTCTTGTTGTGAGAGAGATCGAGCAACACATGCGCCAGCATGTCGTCCTTGTCGCTCAGGCTTACTCCTCCAATAAGATCGGAGGCATTTTCCTTGTCAGCGAGTAACCGCGCCATGGCATTGCTGGCGCCTTTTTCGGACAAGGCATAGACCGATGAACCAAAGGCACGCCTCCCGGGAACGGCATCGGCATGAATGGAAACGAATACATCCGCGCGCTGTCTTCGCGCTGTCTGGAAGCGCTGCCGCAGACCGACATAGTAGTCGCCGTCACGGATCAGCAGCGGACGCATGCCGGGGGTGTCGGCCACCAGCCGCGCCAATTCGCGCGCGATGGCCAGCGTCACATCTTTTTCGCGCGTACGATAACGGCGACCCAGGGCGCCCGGGTCTTCACCGCCGTGCCCGGCATCGATCGCGACGATGCGGTCACGCACCACCGGCTTCGCCGGCGACATACGCATCATGGTGGAAGATATGGCATCTTCTTCCGGTCTGGCATTTTCCTGTTCAGTCGCCTTGGTGTCATACAGGTCGATGACCAGACGATGCCCGTAGGGGCCGGCCGGTTTGAGCATGAAGCTGCGCGGACGGGCGTCGGCTTTGAGACCCAGCACGACCCGCAGCGGGCCCGACTCCGGCTGGCCGACGCGCACAGTGCCCAGCAACGGGCCGCCCGCGTCCATGTCGGACATCGATTGCTGCAAGCGCGCATTGTCCATATCGACCACGATGCGGTTGGGATCCTGGAGCATGAATAAGCGATGCTCCAGCGGTCCGCTGACATCAAACACGATGCGGGTATGATCGGGGGCGCGCCAGACGCGCATCTGTTGCACAGTAACTGGCTCGGCAGCGGCAGCGGCGCTGCCAACCAGAAGTAAAAGAGATAGCCCAAGACGACGGGCCGCGCTTTTCATTGCAGCGCCTCCAGCAAAGCCATGCCTTGGGTTTTATGGGTCGTGATCCGCACCCTGCGTCCTGTCCCGGTTAGTGAAATCATAATATCCAGGTCCGGAGTTGGCAAAACGTTCCGTGCGCGCTCGGCCCACTCCACCACACATACCCCATTACCGTGAAGGTAGTCGCGTACGCCCAGAAACTCCAGTTCTTCCGGGTCTTTGAGCCGATAGAGATCGAAGTGGTAGAGGCTGAGATTCCTGAAGGCGTAGGGCTCCACCAGCGTGAACGTCGGGCTTTTCACCGCCCCCGCATGCCCGAGCGCGTGCAGCAGCCCCCGCACCAGGGTGGTTTTGCCGGCACCGAGGGGGCCATGAATATAAATGAGGCGAACGGCGCCCAACTGAGTGGCAAGTTTCCCCCCCAGTGCTTCCATGTCCGCGGCCGTGGCTAGCTCCCATTCAACGGTCGGCATTTCCCACCAAACGGTTGAGCCGTGCGCGAATGAAGGGATATAAATCCGAGGCGAGCAGACCGATTTCCCCGGCCGCGGCGGCGTCATCGCCGGCGGCCGCGTGCAGCCACACACCCAGATGCGCCGCATCGGGCGAGGATAATCCCTGGGCCCGCAGACCGGCGATAATGCCGGTCAGGACATCGCCCATGCCGCCACTGGCCATGCCGGGGTTGCCGCGGTCACAGACCGAGACCACGCCATCATATAATGATGCGATCAGCGTGCCCGCGCCCTTCAGCACACACACTCCGCCGTAGCTGGCCACCAGCTCGCGTACCGCCGCGAATCGGTCCGATTGGATCTCCTCCGTGCTCATGCCCAGCATTCTGGCGGCTTCACCCGGGTGCGGCGTGAGGATCCAGTCGCTGTGCATCAGCGGGTCGGCGGCCAGACTATTAAGCGCATCGGCATCCACCACCATGGGAAGAGTGGTCTCCAGCGCCGCTCCCAGAAGCGCATCCCCCCACTGGCCCTGTCCGAGACCCGGTCCGATCGCCACGACATCGGC
>JAUSDQ010000106.1 GCA_030650525.1 Sulfuricaulis sp. | reverse complement strand
CGGACCGCGACGTTTACCCCGACACGGACCCCCACCCCCACCCCCGCGCCGGCACCCACGGTCTCCCTCAACGCCAACCCCACCTCGGTCACCAGCGGTAACGCCGCCCTGCTCACGTGGTCATCTACCAACGCTAGCTCCTGTACCGCCTCCGGTGACTGGTCCGGCACTAAGCCCACCTCCGGCAGCGCCAGCACCGGCAACCTGACGGCCACGGCCAATACTTTCGTATTGACCTGCAGCGGTCCCGGTGGCACGGCCAGTCAGTTGGCCACCGTCACGGTTAACGCTTCCGGAGCCGTATTCGGGCTCGACTTCCCCGGCTCAGCGGGCGTGGCCAACACGATGCGCTTTCGATTCCTGAATCCACTGGCGATCTACCCGGCGACCTACATCTGGCGCGCGTATCCGCGCCGCCAGGCCGGCTACTACACGGCGTTTTTCTGGGGCAATGACGACGGCCAAGGCACGCTCAGCACTTTCTTATGGACCGCCAACGGCGGCGCGGACAGCTACTATGGCGCCCATCCTTACCCGGATGCACCGCCCAACGGCAGCTCACACAGCTGGGAGATTTCCATCGAACAACAAGACTTCGTCAACGGCGGGGTGGTTTACGACCGCTGGTACACGCAAGCGCTGCGTGTCTGGTCCGACGCCACCGGCAAACACCACGAGTTCTATTGGGACCTCCCCAACACCGACTCCAGCCACCGGGTGACGCGCAACGCCTCGTCAGATTGGGGCAATGCCAACCCGCCCGTGCCGGCGCTGACCTGGGGTGACGCCCCGTGGAACCCCGGTAGCGAAGTGTGGAACGGCATGCTGCGCGGAATCCAGGTCTATTCCGCCAACCTGTCGGTGGCCGATATTCTGAGCGAGGTGAATGTACCGCTGTCGACATCCGCGGGCGCGGCCAACGTTTGGTACCTGAACCTGAATCCAACCCCGACGGACATTGCCGACAAGTCGGGTGCCGGTCATCATCCGGCGTGGGTGGGGTCGGAGCGGCCGGGGTTGTGGAGGGGGCCGTGAGGGGGCTGAGGGCGCGCTACCTTAAGCGAAACACATCCCCAATCAGCAGGATAAAGAAAGGCGGAGAGTCTCACCACGGTTATCATGCGGGTGTCGAATCTGTATTAAAAGATAAACCGGAGGATCAGCCCCGATGCATCGTAACAAGAAGCAGTGTCTGGCGGAACAAGTGCGACGGTTTCGAGCGCGGTTTGTGCAGTCGGTGGGCACGGGCACTCGGCAACGTCATTCCACGACCGTCGTTATCGCAGTGGGTCATCGAAGAGGCTGGGGCCTATCGGTGGCGCCACTATAACCCGTTCACGACGCTTACAATTTAGTACGCGCCGTGATGGCGCAGGCCGGCGGCGCCGACCTGTTGGCGCGGATGAACTTGCGCCATTGTCCACGCACGCGTCCGGCGCCACGATGCACGCATCTTATTGCTGGCATCGCTCGCTGCCGGCTTCCATGCCAACCCGGTCGGGTTGAGCCCCGAGCCATCAAGTGACGACATAAACAGCATTGGCTGCTCACTGCAAGAGTGGCGGGTGATGGCCTCGTTAAGGTAGCGCCATTGGGAGGTGACGGCATTCATTGACAGTCAGTGTTTGTGCCATTCCCGTCGGGGCGCGTGAACCTCGCGCGTACTCGCTCGACGCCGCCGATGTCCGCTGAACACCGGCGGTGACCTCGTCTCGCCCCCCCCCGGAGGGAGAAGGGATCTAATTTTATTCAACAGACCTAGCGGGTTGCTGAAAAAGTTATTTCCCTTCTCCCTTCGGGAGAAGGACAGGATGAGGGGGATATTAAAAACAAATGCTTAACAACGATGATCGCCCTCACCCCGACCCTCTCCCGTGGGGCGAGGGAGTTTTTCAGGAGCCTACTAGGGGAGCAATCCAAAAACCGACACGTGCTTATCTGAACCGACATAAACCTTGCCATTCACCACGGTCGGAACGCTGAATTTGATCGCCGGTCCGGGGTTGTCGCGCGCCGTGTTTTCGTTACTGTTGTAAAGTGCGATGGAAACATTTGCCGCTGAGTAGGCATACAACACAGCCGGCGCGCCTGAACCATTGGTTTCCAGCGCCCAAACGATTCCATCACGGGAGCCATTGGCGGAAATTACCGGGGTCGCACCGGGCCATTGGAAGGTGTTCGTCGACTGCCCTGAAAGAGCAAGCTTTCCATTGCTAAGGGTGTACGCTCTCAGCGTGTCTTTGACTGCCGCCATGTAGACCGTATTCTCAAAGTACGCCGGAGTGCCAAATATTATGCACCTGCCCACTCCGCACAACCCCCCCGTACCCCAATCGAAGGACTGCACGATCTGGCTGTCGCTGTCCACCTGAAACTTTCCCAGGTTGTCGCGATTCAGTAAGTAAGCGATGCCTTGTTTTCCAAGGCTCACCATCAGATGCGGGAGTCCGGCAGATCGATCCGGTAGCAGCAACGGCCCGGCCGCGCTCATATCCGCGTTCGCGTTCTCCAGCTCTTTCTGGTTGAACGGTGTGAAGTAATCGGAAATCGTCAACGATCCATTCGTCAGCTTGAGGACGCTGTCACTGTAACTATCGACACCCGGGGTTGGATCGAAGGGCCCATCGCCAGTCATGACGAAGACATTGCCGTTGGCATCGGCCGCCGGGCCGCCGCCGCTGTGCCAGATTCCACCTTTTCCTTTTGGATCGTTGGGAACGGTGTTAAATGCTCCAAGAAGACCCAGCGTCGTCGCATCGTAGGCCAGCACCCAACCCTGATAAGGACGGATGACACAATGCGAGGAAAAAGCGACCGAGATCACATTGTTATTCAGCAACAACGCCGCACGCTGATTTTGCCGCAAGGATTGGAACAGGACACGACCGCGGTCATTGGGTGCCGTCGTGCCGGGGACGGAGGCTTGCAGTGCCTGCCCCGAACCGGGTTTGCTGTCGCCGGAAGTGATGTCCAACGCGTGCAGGCGGTGTTCGTAAGCGACGTTCGCGCCGTTTGTTTCCTTGGTCTTGGCCACGACGTAAAGGGTGCCCGTGGCTGGATCGATAACCGGAGTACCCGTAATTCCAATTTCCGGTGTCAAGTCCGCGCAGCCCTCGGGGTAGGGTTTGGAGGCGGTATAACCAGGCGGAGAGGCGGTATCTTGATAGGGCACGGTGGTAGTGAGGATGCCGTTGGCGGTACCGATGAAGCTCACATGCCAAAGCTCCGTCTGATTATCGGCGTCGAAAGCGTAGACGCTGTTGTGTTCGGTGGCCACGAATACGACATTGTGAAGCTGGCCGCGGATCGGCACATTCGATACATAAAGCGGTTGGGCGTAAACGTAGCCGTCCACGGGAAATGAAAAGAGTTTTCCGAATGTAGCGCTCTTGACATTCGCGGGCGTGAGCAGCGTTTCCTGCAGGTTCTGCCCAGTGCGTGCGTTGTCATTGTGATAAGTGAGAACACCATGATAAGTGAGAGCATCGCTGAAAGTAGGTGGACTTGCGGCGGTAGTGCTATCGCTGTCACCGTTCGAACAGCCGGTAAAAAAACTGACAGCCAGCAGAACGATGGCAAAAAATATTTTGGTTTCAGGTTTTGGTGAACTAATCATTTCTGGATGCCCTCACAAAATCTCCATCGCCGCGAGCGTCATCCTGGATATCGTAATCATGCTGGATGGCACCCTTGAAATCGCCATAGTCATTCTCGACGCCGGCGCGCATTTTTTGACTCCCGTGCTCATAAGTGTCGCCCGGTGACCGGGTTCTTTTACCAGTCACAGCATGAACTCAGAAAAGCGTTTAATCGGTACGTCAGCGCACATGGCGAGAGAATTCAGCGGGCCAGTCGTCATATCCAGGTCTTGCCAGCAGTGGCTTCGAGGATTTCTGCCGGCCTGGTTTGCGTCAGTTTAGATAAGCGGCGTCACGCTCGCAGATCGAATATCACTTCTGTATGTGCGCTGGCGCACAGTATGCCCACGCGGGTGGGTATTAACTGGCGCATAGAGGAATTCAATGCCCATCGCCACACACACCCGGGCAACTAATAACGTGTTGCGGGCCCTGTCACCGAAGGAAATCGGCGTTTGCTCGCACATAGCGAACAAGTGAATCTTACGTATGGCGATGTACTTGGCGAGCCCGGCAAGCCGATACGGTATGTTTACTTTCCCAACAACGGGGTCATTTCCTTGCTGACTCTACTGGACGGGCATGAAAGCGTAGAGGTCGGGTTGGTCGGCAGGGAAGGCATGGCGGGGATAGGACTCTTTTTGGGTATCGATGTTTCACCCGTGCAGATGCTGGTGCAAGGTTCAGGTACCGCGACGCGAATGAAGGCGGCGTCATTTCGCAATGAGATCGAGCGCAATCCTGTACTGCAACGCGAGCTAAACCGCTATTTCTATGCGTTCATGGCCCAAGTCGCGCAAACCGCCGCCCGCAACCGCCAGCATCTGTTAGCGAAGCGTCTCGCGCGCTGGCTTTTGATGACGCACGATAGGGTACAGTCAGACGAGTTTCGTCTCACGCAAGAATTTCTCGCGCACATGCTCGGAGTACGACGCGTCGGTGTTAGCGGGGCGGCCAGGCTGCTGCAGGAAAAAAAACTTATCAGTTATCGCCGCGGCAACATGATCATTCTCGACCGCAAGGGTTTGGAGCGCGCCTCGTGCCGCTGCTATCGGGGTGTCAACAATATCCGCGACCGCATGTTAGACGAAGCGGTGGATCGTTCCCCATCCTGATATCTATCTGCGTCGGTGTCCGGCGCGTTCCTGAATGCCGTCCACTATCTCCCAAATAAACCGTGCTAAGGAGAAGTTATGCTGGCCAATAAGATCGATAAGATGAATCAAAAGAAACAATGCATTCAGGATTGCCTGGACTGTCATCGAGTTTGTCAGGAAATGGCCTTATATCTGCATGCAGAAGCAAGACAGGCAGCCGCGAATCATGTTCGGTTGTTGTTCGATTGTGCGGCGATCTGTCAGGCCAGTGCGGATTTTATGACAAGCGATTCTGTCCTGGAGGAACGTTTTTGCGGCGCTTGCGCCGAAATATGCTTGCGGTGCGCACAGGAATGCGAGCGCTTCGAAGGCGATGTTCAAATGAAGGCCTGCGCCAATGCCTGTCGCCGTTGCGCCAAAAGCTGCCGGCAGGCGGCAATCAAGCCCGCCGTTACCCCTGCCTCGCGCCCGAAATGGATCGATGCCTCAGCCGACCGATTTCATAATATTTCATCGGTATAAAGGGCGCTGGATTATGACGATCGGTCGCAGTTACATGACTTGCCGTATGTACGCTATCGCACAGCGCGTTTCAGCAGAATAGGCATAATGGGGCGACACTGAGCAGTTTAATCGCATATTTATCGGATAACAGGTATTCAAGGAGATAACACGATGGAACAGGCAATAGGCGAATTCAATCGGACTAAAGGCAAGATGGTGGATGATTTCAAAACGATCGTCAACGATGCCGATGATTTACTGCAGGCGACGGCAAAAGTATCCGGCGAAGGTTTTAGCTTAACGCGCGCAAAGTTTGCAGAAAAGTTAAAAATCGCCAAAGCCAGCTTGGCGGATGCGGAACAAATGGTCGTCGACAAGGCTAAGCAGGCCGCGACGGTAACCGATGATTATGTGAAAGGCAATCCGTGGACCGCGGTGGGTATCGCCGCCGGCGTCGGCCTATTAATCGGCTTTTTGGCTGCGAAGCGTTGATACGTGGCGGGAGACCTGTTTGTGCAGCATGACACCGATTCTATCCATGCGCCGCCGGAGGGAGTGTTCAGTTCTATAAAGAACTTCGGCGCCAGCTTCGTTTCTCATCTGCATTCCCGGTTGCAGCTTTTTGCAACCGAGTTTGCCGAGGAAAAACACCGGCAGACTTCGCTTTTATTCAGCGCTATATCGGCACTGTTTTTCCTTTTTGTGGCGATCGTTTTGGCGGCGCTCTTCGTGATCGTGGTAGCTTGGGACACACCCTATCGTTTGCATGCGGTAGGTGGACTCGCGCTGATGTTTCTGATGGGCGCTGGCATCTTTTGGGGTATCGTTCGCGCCAAACTCAAGTCAAAGCCGCGTTTATTTCAGGCCAGCCTGGCCGAGCTCTATAAAGACTGGCAGCAGTTGAGTTCGGAATGAGGAAGGAAACGGACATCGATTTAGCTAAGCAACGCAACGCGCTAATCGCGCAAATCGATATTGAACGTACCGATCTCGCGCAAAAGGGCGCCTCGCTGCAGTTTGCCGCGCAAGTGATCGATAATATCTACGAGGGAATTCGCTACCTCAAAAATCATCCGGAGATATTGCTATTGCCGCTCGCCATCACCGTGGTGTCTCGTCCGCGGCGCCTGTTAGCTTTGGGGATTAGCGGTTTCGGATTATGGAGGTTGCTGCAGAGCTGGCGCCGTCGGATTCTGTCATGAATGCCGCCACCAAAGCAGCTCTTGTTATGGTGTTTATCGCGGTTGTGGCGCTTTTCATATTCCTCGGCGACGGGGCAATGACAGGCCGGGTCCCCAGCGGGGGTATGCCAGGAAGCGATGGAATGCGCGCAATTGGCTGGATGTGGATCCCTATTTTCCTTCCTATCGGTCTCGGTATTCTGTTCGGTCGGTTTATCCTTGGAAAAAATAACCGGCGGTAATAAATAACTGAACGCTTGATGATTCGCGCTGTCTTTAACAGCGAGTCTTATGCTCTTCAGGGGCCCTCAGCGAAGTTCTTGCCTGAAGTACTCCCTGCCAACCTAACTAACGGAGAATTAAAGATGAAAAAATCTTTTCTGATAGCTGTACTGGCCTCCCTGCTGCTTTCAACGTCGCTTAGCCGGGCGGACGATGCTTACCAATATGATAAGAACAAAGACCCGGCGGCGAACATGACGGAAAAGAGCAAACCGATGCCGATGGTCAAGATGCAGGAGAACATGCTGCGGATGCACGAGCAAATGCACAAGATCATGGAGGCGAAGAATCCGCAGGAGCGTGAGCGGCTCATGCAAGAGCACGCAAAGATGATGCAGGACGGCATGCACATGATGCAGGACATGAAGGGCGGCCGCGGGATGATGGGCGGTGATGCCAAGGGCGGCAAGATGGATGGCGGCATGAAAGGCATGTAAGGACACGCACGGCACGGCGTAACGCGCTGTGCCGTGCCCGCCAGGGGTTAAAAAAATAGCGGGCTGCAATACAACGCGATGTTTTTTGGGGTCGCCATGGATGTAATGATTATCGCGACGAAGGTTTGCGCGCCTCGTAAGGACCCAGGAAAACGAACTCGAGTACTTGCGGATTCCGTGCCGCGTATATGTCGTGGAAGACTGCGCCGATCTTGTCCAAAAGTTTGGCACCCTAACATTCGCCGAATCTGGGAGGTGGACGACATGGATAAGAAATACTCTGTACGATCAGTTGTCATTTTGTTTAGTACCGTGATCGGTCTGACGGCTTGTAGCGGTATGGCCCAGTTGCCGCCGTCGGCAAGCTACGGCGCCCATCCGGCGTTGCCGGCGCCGAATCACGCCCTCATTCCCACGGTCAATATCGCCCCGGCGAAGGG
>JAUSDQ010000101.1 GCA_030650525.1 Sulfuricaulis sp. | reverse complement strand
TGTGGGCGATTATGGCGGCATTTCTGGCGGCCGGCCCGCTGGGATGCGGAAAAAAGGAAATTGAAGAACTGAATGCCAAGGTGACCCAGACGCAGAAAGAACTGGCCACCACCAAAGACCAGCTCGCCGGAAAGAACAAAGAGGCGGGTGAACTCAGCGCCAAGGCTAGCCAGATGCAGGCCACCGTGGACGCGCAGGCCGCCGAGATGGCGAAGATCAAGGCCGAGCGCGACACGCTCAAGCGCGACCTGGCGGCGTTGAAAAAGAAAAAGAAGAAGTAACACGCTGTTCCCGCCGGCGGCGTGCACGCCGGCGGTGAGTGTTACCGCGCCCTGGGTGGGGCATGACGGAGCGGACCTCGCGCGCGAGCAGCGCTACAATCTTGCGTCATGCCCTCCAGCCTTGAGAAGGTGATTGCCTACCACGACGCTACCAAGCATCGGTTTCATTCCTACGCCCCGGGGCCGGGCGCCTTGGATTGGGCAAGTCAACCCGATCCGTTCCGGCGCTATGCCGAATCTGAAATTCTTCCGCTCGATAAATTTTTCCGCGTTGACGGTCCGGCCTATGACCAGGCATTAATCGAGGATCGCCTCGCACCCGCCACGCCTGGGCGCGATTCCCTGTCGCGGCTGTTTTATGACAGTCTGGCGCTGTCCGCCTGGAAGCAGGCGGGGGGAAACCGCTGGGCGTTGCGCGTTAATCCCTCCAGCGGCAATCTGCATCCGACCGAGGCCTATTTGATCAGCGGTCCGGTCACGGGCCTGCTCGATACGCCGGCCGTGAGTCATTACGCACCGCGAATTCACGCGCTCGAAATTCGCGCCCGCTTTTCATCCGAGCTTTGGCAGCAACTGACCGTGGGCTTGCCGCCACAATCCGTGTTGATCGGCCTGACATCCATTTACTGGCGCGAGGCGTGGAAATACGGCAGCCGCGCATTCCGTTATTGTCAGCATGACACCGGGCATGCGATCGCGGCGATCGCATTCGCCGCCGCCGCGCTAGGCTGGAAAATATCGCTGCTGGACGATCTCGGCGATGCCGCCGTCGCGGAACTGCTCGGCCTGCCGCGCGGGCGCGGCCCGGAAACCGAGCGCCCGGAGTGTTTGCTGGCCGTGTATCCGCAGGGCCACGCCTGCCGCACGCACACGCTGCCGCGCGCGGCGATCACGGCGATCGCACAAAACGATTGGCAAGGCACGCCTAATATCTTAAGCCCATCGCATTGTCCCTGGCCGATCATCGATGAAGTGGATGAGGCGACCCGCAAGGCCGACACTATTGAAACTTATCTCGCCGCGGAGAGCGTGCCGCCGGTCGAACCGGCGCCCAGCGATCCGACGGTTTTGCTGCGGCGATTGATTCACCAGCGCCGCAGTGCCGTGGCGATGGATGGACACACCGGGCTTACCCGCGCCGGTTTCTTTTCGATATTGCAACGCTGCCAGCCGCGGACAAATCGATTTCCCTTTAGCGCGCTGCCGTGGCCACCCATGGTACAGCTCTTGCTCTTTGTGCATCGGGTGCAGGATGTTCCGCCCGGGCTATATCTGCTGACGCGTCATGCAGCGCAGGAAGCCGACCTGCGGCAGGCATTTGGGCGGGAGTTCGACTGGATTCGGCCGGAAGCCTGTCCGGATCATCTGCCGTTGTATCGTTTGGAGAGCGGTGACTGCCGCCAGCTTGCCGCGCGCGTAAGCTGTCATCAGCAGATTGCCGCCGATGGCGTGTTTGCCATGGCCATGCTGGCGGAATTCGAACAGCCGCTCAGGCGCTACGGTCCGTGGTTCTATCGGCGGCTCTATTGGGAATGCGGCGTCATCGGTCAGTTGCTTTATCTGGAGGCGGAGGCCTGCGGAATTCAGGCCACCGGCATTGGTTGTTTTTTCGATGACCCGGTACACGAATTACTCGGCCTGCGCGACCGGCGCTACCAGAACCTTTATCACTTTACGCTCGGCGGTGGCGTGGAAGATACGCGCCTGACGACCCATCCGCCTTATCCGGAATGAGGCCCGACCGCCGACGAAACGCCCTTGAATCACCGGGGCCCGGCCCCAATGAAGGCCTTATGCCTAAAAAAGAAGAAGAACTATTAAAAATGGACGCCGAAGGCGTGAACGATTCACCACCTGTTGAGCCGGTCGAAGGCGGGCAGCTCGCGCGCCCGAGCGATGTGTTGCCCGGGCTATTGCACATCCTCCCGCTCGCCAACCGTCCGTTCTTCCCCGCGCAGATGGTGCCGCTGGTGGTGGACCGCGCGCCGTGGCAGCGCACGCTGGAGCTGGCGGTTGAATCGGGTAATCCATACGTCGGCCTGGTGCTGATCCGCGGCGACGATCCACAAACCGCCGGACCCGATGATTTCTACACCATGGGCACCGCCAGTCGTATCCACAAGGTGGTGCAGCTCGATGACAAGCTGCAAATCTTCGTCGAAGGCATGCAGCGGTTCCGCATCGAATCATGGGTGTCGCGCGAACGGCCGTTCGCGGTGCGCGCGCAGTATTTTCCCGAGACCAGCTACAAGGACGTGCCGGAGCTCAAGGCATACACGGTCGCGGTCATTAATACCATCAAGGAGTTGTTGCCGCTCAATCCGCTCTACGGCGAAGAACTCAAATATTTTTTAAACCGTTTCGGACCCGATGATCCGGCGCGGCTCGCCGATTTTGCCGCGAGCCTCACGACCTCCGACAAGCAAGAACTGCAGGAGGTGCTCGAGAAGACCCACATCCTCGAGCGCATGGAAAAAGTGCTGGTGTTGCTCAAGAAGGAAGTGGAGGTGGCCAAGGCGCAGATGCAGATCCACAAGAAAGTGGAAGAAAGCATGGAGAAGCGCCAGCGCGAGTTTCTACTGCGCGAACAGATGAAGGCGATCCAGAAGGAACTGGGCATCGCCAAGGACGACCGCACCGCGGAGCTGGACAAATTTCGCGCGCGCCTGAAGGACCTCACGCTCCCCGAGGAGGCGCAGAAGCGCATCGACGAGGAAATCGAAAAGCTGTCGGTGCTCGAAGTCGGTTCGCCGGAATATGGCGTGACCCGCAACTATCTCGACTGGCTGACGCAACTGCCGTGGGGAAAATATTCCGACGTACAGGGACGTACAAGTGTCGCGGGAGGCAGGAAGCCGGGAGTGACGAAAGACAAGCTCGATCTCAAGCACGCGCGCAAAATCCTCGACCGCGACCACGACGGGCTGGCGGACGTGAAGGACCGCATCATCGAGTTTCTTGCCGTGGGTTCCATGAAGGGCGAAATCGCCGGATCCATTCTGCTGCTCGTCGGCCCGCCCGGTGTCGGCAAGACCTCCGTGGGCCGTTCCATCGCGCAAGCGCTGGGGCGCAAGTTTTACCGTTTCTCCCTCGGCGGCATGCGCGACGAGGCCGAGATCAAGGGCCATCGCCGTACCTATATCGGCGCGCTGCCGGGTAAGTTCATTCAGGCGATCAAGGACGTCGCGGTGGCCAACCCGGTGATCATGCTGGATGAGATCGACAAGATCGGTGCCTCCTATCAGGGCGATCCGGCCTCGGCGCTGCTGGAGGTGCTCGATCCGGAGCAGAATAAGGATTTTCTCGATCATTATCTCGACGTGCGCTTCGATCTCTCCAAGGTGCTGTTTGTGGCCACCGCGAACCAGCTTGATACCATTCCGGCGCCGCTGCTGGACCGCATGGAGATCATCCGGCTGTCCGGTTACATCACGAGCGAGAAAATGGCGATCGCAGAGCATCACCTGATTCCGCGACAGATCGAAAAGGCGGGACTCAAGAACAGCCAGCTCAAGATTGAAACGGCCGCGTTACGTGAAGTCATCGAACGCTACGCGCGCGAAGCCGGCGTGCGTAATCTGGAAAAGCGCCTAGGCCAGATCGCGCGCAAGACCGTGGTGAAGATTTTGAATGGCGTTAAAACACCGATCCACGTGGGCGTGAAGAATATCGAGGAATACCTGGGTAAACCGGTATTCAGGCCGGAAAAGCCGCAGATTGGCGTGGGCGTGGTCACGGGGCTGGCGTGGACGCCGCTGGGCGGGGTGACACTGGATGTCGAGGCCACGCGCGTGCACCAGACCACGCGCGGCTTCAAGCTCACCGGTCAGCTCGGCGATGTCATGAAGGAATCGGCCGAGATCGCCTACAGTTACATCTCGTCGCACTCCAAGACCTACGGCGCGAAACCGGATTATTTCGAAAAGGCCTTCGTGCACCTGCACGTACCGGCCGGGGCGACGCCGAAAGACGGTCCGAGCGCCGGCGTGACCATGGCCACGACCTTGCTGTCACTCGCGCGTGGCGTGAAAATCGTGCGGCCGCTGGCCATGACCGGTGAACTCACCCTCACCGGCCAGGTGTTGCCGGTCGGCGGCATCCGTGAGAAGGTGATCGCCGCGCGCCGCGCGAAGATTTCCGAATTGATATTACCGGAAGCCAATCGTGGCGATTTCGACGATCTGCCGGAACATATCCGCAAAGGCCTCAAGGCGCATTTTGCCAGTCACTATCAGGACGTGGCGCGGGTTGTCTTTCCGAAAAAGAAATAAAGGCGAGGTCAGTCGTGGGAAGTTTTGTCGGCTTCAAGTGCAAATTCTGCCAGTACGAGGAACCGAGCATCGGCGTCGGCCGCGGCCAGGCCGAGTTTCCGTTTCTGGCGCTGTACCGTTGCCACCACTGCCACACCCTTGGCAGCACCTGGATCCACGAGAACAAGATCCCGCGCTGCAGTCAGTGCTACGACGACGCCCTCACCATGCTGCCCGATGACACGCGCCGCGTGAACTGTCCCAAGTGCAGCGAGCCGGGGGTGATTACGCCGAAGGAAGGAAGCTGGGAGTAGAAGCCATCTCAAAAATGTAGGGTGGGCACTGCCCACCGTTGGACGGCCAGCGAAGCCGTGTTGGTGGGCGATGCTCACCCTACAAACTGCGGTTTCAAAATATTTTAAGATAATGTGACATTTTGACCCGACTGTTCACGGATAAAACGCGACAGCTCGCTCATCAGTTCCCCGCCGCCCTGGTCGTTGATCCACTGGCCATTGACGAAGCCGTAGTGAAAGCCGCCGGATTTGGCCGCGACCCAGATCTGCTTGGCCGCTCCCTGCTTATTGATGACGATCTTCGAGCCGTTTTCGAATTCGAGCGTCAGGATACCGCCGGTGCCTTCGAAATCGATGTCGGCGCCACTTTCCTCGATGGCCTGTTCGATGTACAGCAGGGCGTCGGTGGCTTTTTTGTCAAACTCGGATTCGTTCATGGTGTCGGTGTCCGCGTGGAGCTCGATCGGCATGTTAACGGAGCAGGGTACGGGTGAACAGGCCATCTGTTATGATACGCCGCAATCATGGGTAAGAAAATTCTCGTCCTGGGAGGCTATGGCAGCTTCGGCCGGCGCATCAGCCGGACTATCGCCGCCATTCCGTCCGTGGAGTGTGTCATTGGCGGACGCCGTCCCGCAAAAACCGGACCGACGACAGGTGAAAATATCGCCACCGTTGCGGTGAATGTTAATGACCCGGCCAGCCTGCGGGCCGCGCTTAAAGGCGTGTTTGCGGTGGTCAACACCGTGGGGCCGTTTCAGGGATGTGACTATACCGTCGCCGAAACCTGCGCCGGTCAGGGAGTTCATTACGTGGATCTGGCCGATGGCCGCGCCTATGTCGATGGCATCGCGCGTCTGCAGCGGCGCGCGACGCAAAAAGGCTGTCTCATTGTCAGCGGCGCGAGTTCCGTGCCCGCGGTGTCGGCGGCGCTGATTGAAACGCTGGCACCCGAATTCGATCGCATCAGCGAAATTCACACCTGCCTCTCCGCGGGAAATAAAAACCTGATCGGTCTGGCCACCGTGCGTGCGTTTTTGAGCTACACCGGCGCTGCTTTTCGTATCAAGGATAGCGGCCACTGGCGTTATGCCTACGGCTGGAGTGAGTCGCAAAAGGTGAAATTTCCCAAGCCCGTTGGCAAGCGCCGAGTCTACCTGTGCGATGTGCCGGATCTCGACATATTTCCCACGCGCTATGGCGCGCAATCGGTTACGTTCCGCGCCGGTATGGAGCTTGATCTGTTCAATTACGGCCTGGCGTTCCTGGGAAGGTTTCGGCGCTGGGGATGGATAAAGGATCTGACGAGTTGGGCGCCGGGCTTGATGACGATCAGTCACCTGTTCCAATCCTTCGGCGGGGTGGCCGGCGGCATGCGGGTGCTGATGCGCGGCCACAAGCACGGGCAGGAGCTCGAGCACACCGTGTTCCTTATCGCCCGCGACGATAATGGTCCGGCCATCTCGTGCAGTCCGGCGGTGGCGCTGATCCGCAAATGGGTTGAGCATGGCGTTCCGGAGACCGGCGCCGTTCCCTGTGTCGGCCTGCTGACGTGGGATGAGATTAAGGCCGAACTGGTCGATTACGACATTACCCTGGTGCGGGTTTGAGCCCCCGCCACTGGATGTGGTGCAAACAGGCAAGGTAAGCTTAAGGTTATGGATCACCAGGAAAATCACTCTCGGTCAGGCCGCCGTATACGGTATGGGTGGCTGCTCGGCGCATTCATAGCGGCTTTGCTGCCCGTGGCCTGCGGCAAGAAAGGGCCGCTGTATCTGCCGGATGACGCCGCGGCGCATAACAAACCCGGCACGCCGGCCACCCAGCCCGCGCCATCCCGACCGGACCGGTAACTCCACCGCCCCCGCATGAACCCCTTTGCCTACCAGGACCGGCAACTGTGTGCCGAGAATGTGCGCCTATCCGAGATCGCGGAGCAGGTCGGCACGCCGTGTTACGTTTATTCGCGCGCCTACATCGAGGAGCGGTTCCGCGCGTTTGACGGCGCGCTCGCCGGACGCGACCACCTTATCTGTTATGCCGTCAAGGCCAACTCCAATCTGGCGGTACTGAACCTGCTCGCGCGCCTCGGTTCGGGTTTTGACATCGTCTCAGGCGGCGAGCTGGAGCGCGTGTTACAGGCGGGCGGCGATCCCGCGAAAATCGTGTTCTCCGGCGTGGGCAAGACGCGCGCGGAAATGCAGCGCGCGCTGTCGGCCGGTATTTATTGTTTCAACGTGGAATCCGAAGCGGAACTGGAGGCGCTGAACCAAGTGGCGGCGGAACTCGGCCAGCCGGCGTCCATCGCCCTGCGCGTCAACCCGGACGTCGATGCCGCCACGCACCCCTATATCGCCACGGGACTGAAGCACAACAAGTTCGGCATCGATATCGCGCGCGCGGAGACGGTGTATCGCTACGCGCAATCGTTGCCGCATCTGCGCATTCAGGGCATTGCCTGTCACATCGGATCGCAACTCACGGACATGGCCCCCATTCTTGAGGCGCTGGATCGTGTTATCAAATTGGCCGGCGCGCTGTTCGACCAGGGAATTTTCTTGCAGCACCTCGATCTCGGCGGCGGCCTGGGTATCCGTTATAACGAAGAACGGCCGCCGCCGCCGGGCGACTATGTCGGCGCGATTCTTGAGCGGCTCCGGTCACAGGACGCCCGTTACCAACAGTTGCGCCTGGTCTTCGAGCCGGGCCGTGCCATTGTCGGCAATGCCGGCATACTGTTGACGCGGGTAATTTTTCTCAAGCTGGGGGATGAGCGGAACTTTGCCGTGGTCGACGCCGCGATGAACGATCTGCTGCGCCCCGCGCTCTACGATGCCTGGCATGACATCGCACCGGTGACCGTGGACGCACCGCGCACCTTGCGCACTTATGATGTCGTCGGTCCGGTGTGCGAAAGCGGGGATTTTCTCGGACGCGAGCGCGCACTCGGGATCGATGCCGGCGATTTGCTCGCGGTGGTCTCCGCTGGCGCCTACGGTGCCACGATGAGTTCGAACTACAACACCCGCGCGCGCGCGCCGGAGGTGATGGTGGACGGCAACCGGTTCCACGTGGTGCGCCGGCGCGAGACCGTTGCGGAACTGCTCGCTTCCGAGACCATGCTGCCAAAATAAAAAATGCATAGACAGGATTTACAGGATTAAAAACAGGATTAACAGGATTTTTATTTATCAATATCCTTAATCCTGTAAATCCTGAAGAATCTTGTTAATCCTGTCTATTTCATTTGTTAGCGGTTCTTAGCCTATTCGTCATGGAAAACTTTCAAAATCCGTCAGAACAGGAAATCAGGGAACTGCTCGTGCGCGTGCGCACCATCGCCGTGGTCGGCCTGTCACCGCGACCGAATCGGCCGAGCTATAAGGTCGCGTCGCAGCTGCAGCGGTTTGGTTACCGGATTATCCCGGTACGCCCGGCGGTGGAATCGGTGTTGGGCGAGAAGGCCTATGCCTCGCTGCGCGAGGTGCCGGACAAGATTGACCTGGTGGATGTGTTTCGCGCGCCGGAGCATGTCGACGCGATCGTGGAGCAGTGCCTCGCGCTTAATCTGCCCGCGATCTGGCTGCAAGACGGCATAGTGAATGCCCCGGCGGCGGCGCGGGCGCGCGCCGACGGCATGGCGGTGGTGATGAACCGTTGCGTTTATCGGGACTACATGAGCTTCTTCGGTCCGGTGCCGCACCCCTGAGCGTGTTGGCCGCCGGAGTTTATTTGGCGCACGGCAACCGGTAAGCTTGGCGTATGCCGATTCCGTTCAGCAAAATGCACGGGGCGGGAAACGACTTCGTGGTCTTGGACGGCGTTTCCCGCCCGATTCATCTCACCCCGTCGATCATCCGCCGCCTGGCGGACCGCCACTTCGGCGTCGGTTGCGACCAGGTGTTGCTGGTGGAGCGGCCCACGGTCGCGGGCGCGGATTTCCGCTACCGGATTTTCAATGCCGACGGGGGTGAGGTCGAGCAGTGCGGTAATGGTGCACGGTGTTTCGTGCGGTTTGTCCGCGATAAAAGGCTTACGTCCAAGGACGAGATAGCCGTGGAGACGCTGGCGGGCATGATCTACCCGCGTCTCGAGTCGGACGGCGGCGTCACGGTCAACATGGGCGTGCCACGGTTTGAGCCCGCCGATGTGCCTTTTGAGGCAAGTGCGCGCGCCACGGTCTATGATTTAACGATTGACGGTCATAGCGTCAGCGTGAGTGTTCTGTCCATGGGCAACCCGCACGCGGTGCAGGTGGTCCCGGAAGTGGACAGCGCGTCGGTGAACACGCAGGGGCCGATGATCGAGCGGCATCCACGTTTTCCGCGACGCGTGAATGCCGGCTACATGCAAATCGTGGACCGGCGCCATATACGGCTGCGGGTGTACGAGCGCGGTACCGGCGAGACGCTGGCCTGCGGGAGCGGCGCCTGCGCCGCCGTGGTGGCCGGTCGCCAAAGGGGCCTGCTCGATGATAAGGTAGACGTGAAACTGCTCGGTGGGACGCTGCATGTGTCCTGGGCCGGTGAAGGACAACCGGTGTGGATGACGGGTCCGGCGGTTACGGTTTTTGAGGGAACTATCGAACTGGATCGGCTATGACACAAAAATTACCCAGCACGGAATTACAGACAGAACTTTCCTGGGAGGAGGCGGTTTCCCGCTACCTCGAGGACCATCCCGACTATTTTCAGCGCTATCCCGAGGTGCTCTCACGGCTGTTGCTGGCGCACGAAACCGGCGGCAAGGCCGTTTCGCTTATCGAGCGTCAGGTCCAGGTGTTGCGCGAGCAGAATCAGACACTGCAGCGCCAATTGCGGGAGCTGGTCAATAATGCCCGTGAGAATGACGTCCTGAGCGCCCGCCTGCATAGCTTTGCCAATGCCATGAATGGCTGCACCTCGCTCGATGACGTGCTGGATACGACCTACGATCTGCTGCGTCAGGAATTCAAGTTGGATGCCGTGGTGATCCTGCTGCAAGGCCGGTCCAGCTCCGGAGGCCGCGCCGAATGGGTGGCGGATGACGACCGGCGACTCAACGCCCTGTTCCAGCAGTTCAGCTCCGGCAAGCCCTTATGCGGCGGCAAGTTCGACGACAGCCTGATGAGTTATCTTTTCAGCGGCCGCGCGTCTGAAATCAAATCAACCGCCCTGATCCCGCTCGGCGAGAAAAGCCCTCACGGTGTACTGGGTCTCGGCACCCACGACCCGCATCGTTTCCATCCCGGGATGGGGACGGTCTATCTCGCGCGCTTGGGCGAACTGCTGACTCACAGTCTCGCCAGGCATAAGGGATAAGATTCGACACGCGTGCCGAGGATGCACGAGCGCGCCCACCAGCTCCTGGAAAAGTTTCTCCGCCATCTCGGCGTGGAGCGGCGGTTATCGCCGCTCACGCTGCGCCACTACCGCCGCGACCTTACCCAGTGCATGGCGTACTGCGATTCCGCCGGTGTGACGAACTGGGACAGCCTGACCACCGCCGAAGTGCGCGGGTGGGTAGCGGCGATGCATCGCCGCGGACTTTCCGGCAAAAGCATTCAGCGCGCACTTTCCGCGTTGCGCAGCTGCTACCGTTATCTGCTGCGCGAACAGGCGGTGACACACCACCCCGTCAACGGCGTGACCGCTCCGAAATCGGCGCGCCGCCTTCCCAAGACACTCACCGCCGATCAGGCCACGCGCCTGGTCATGCTGGCGGGTCACGATCCGCTCATGGTGCGCGACCGCGCGCTGCTGGAGCTGTTGTATTCTTCCGGTCTGCGATTATCCGAAGTCGTCAATCTCAATCTTGCCGAACTCGATCTGACCGGCGGCCTGGTGCGCGTGACCGGCAAAGGCAGGAAAGTGCGCGAGGTCCCGGTGGGTGCCAAGGCACGAGCGGCGCTCGGCGCGTGGCTGGCGGCGCGGCATCGATTTGCCGGCGTCGGCGAGGTGGCGGTATTTGTCGCGCGCAGCGGCAAACGGCTGGGCGGCCGCGCGGTGCAATATCGATTGAAACTGTGGGCGGCCAGGCAGGGGATGGAAGTGCCGGTGCACCCGCACATGTTGCGTCACTCGTTTGCCAGTCATCTGCTCGAATCGAGCGGCGATTTGCGGGCGGTGCAGGAAATGCTCGGCCATGCCAATATTTCCACCACGCAAATTTACACCCATCTTGATTTTCAGCATCTGGCGAAAGTGTACGACCAGGCGCACCCGCGCGCGCACAAGAAAACCACGCCATGAGCGACGCCCGTTATTACAGCATGCGTCGTTTCTCGCCCTACCAAGGCACGGTGCAGGTCGTCGAAACAGCGGGCTTCCGCGCCATGTCGTCCGATGGTTTGACGTGGCGGGTACAGTTCCTCAAACAGCGCACACGACTTTCCAGCTACGCCCTGTGGCGCGCCGACGGCAGCGGTAATCTGATCGAAACCGGGCGCACGAGTGAATTCATCGAGGCGCTGCGAAATCATCCGCCGTTTCCTTTTCCGCCCACGGACAGTCTTGAATTGTGGTTGCTGGATGTTAAGCAGCACCGGCCGCTGGCGATTCTTGCCAGCACCCTGAGCCATATAAACCCACCGCGCGCCGTGGACAGCGTCTGGCATGCGGCCTTGGAGGGCGACGACAGTTTCGTGGCGCCCAGTCTTTCGGCGGTCGGTAGTCATGGCGTTTCCCCCTCGCCTATTTCCCACTGCGAAGTACTGAGCCGTTGCGTACAGAAAGCCGCGGGACCGCTCGACCGGGCGCAGTGGTTTCGACGCGAGCAGGATGGCAGCGGCACCGGTCTGCACGGGAATCGTCTCGATGCCGCGCAGGTCGGGAGAAAACTCGAACGCGATGAATTTCCCGAATTGTTGTTGCGCCAAGAATGGGATGACGCGCGGGAAAAAAATCTCGTCCATGATTATCACGATTGGCAGGCGCCGAATCTGCTGACTCACCGAAATCTCACCCGCGCCACGCGTGACCGCCTCGAACACGCCGCCTGTCGCCAAGCGGAGAAGCTGTACAAGATCCGGCATTTTTTGCCTGAGATCGTCAACACCGATTTGCTCAACGTCGCTTTTGTCGAGGCCGTGATCCGCCGCTCCACATAGCGCCCCGTGCCCGAGGCGACAGCTCTTTCGGAGGTGGCAGCCGGTGCGCCTCAAAGAGCGCTGCCTTTTGTGGCAGCCCGGCGTCCTCCTTTCGAAAAAGCTTCGCCTCGGAAAGGAGGCGCCCTTCGCCTCGGAAGGGAGTTCGCCCTGCGCCACGGGATCCGGCGGCTAGGCCTGACGCGGCGTAAGTGTATTTCCTGCAGACTTACTGTCCTGTTAAGAATGGCTTAAAATGGACCGACCTGTCCGCAAGAGCGAAGTCTCATGGCGACCAAATCATCGAGAGATAGAATCCTCGATACTGCGGGAATGACATCTAATTTTTTATTGAGGTTTGGCCGATGGCCGACAAATTAAAAACCATTCCCATTCTGCCCGCGCAGGCCAATCAAGAACAGGCAGAAATAACAAGTTGTGCCGAGGCCGAACCGTACGCGTTGCGTGTGATCGGGGACAGCATGGCCCCCGAATTTCTTGACGGGCACATCATTATTATCGATCCGGCCATGCCACCCGAGCATGGCGCTTATGTCATCATCGACTACCGGGGCGAGACCACGTTTCGCCAGTTTATGGTGGAGCCAGGCAGGAAATTCCTCAAGGCGCTCAATGACGCTTACCCGACGATTGAAATGGTGGAGAACTACCGGGTGCGCGGCGTGGTTACCCAGCGCGCGAGCCGGCGGCGCAAGGATCATAAGCACTATTACTGACCGTGAGTCGTAAATCGTGATTCGTAATTCGTGAACCGTGAGCCACAGAACGAGCCGTCTTTTCGCGACTCACGATTTACGATTTACGGTTCACGATAAAGATGCGCCCGTGACCAGGGGATATCGTTATTGGTACGGCGGGCGAAGACAACCTGGAAGAGTTGTAGGGTGCCGACGGCGAAGCCAGCCAGGGAGCCGGCCAGATACAGTTGCCAGGCGCGTATAAAGGCCCGGTCGTACATTTGTTCGATTTTCTCCGTGTGCCGGTTGAAACGCGCGATCCAATGTTCGAGTGTTTTTGCGTAATGCAGGCGCAGGTTCTCAACGTCGAGCACGGAAAATTGGCGCGTCTCAAACACCTCCATCATTTCGCGCAGCGTGGGCGGGTAACTGCCGGGAAAAATGCGTTTTTCGATCCAGGCGTTTATCGGTTCGGCCTTATTGCGTCCAATGGAGTGGATGAGTCCGTATCCATGCGGCAACAGGCAGCGATCGATAACGTCACCCAGTTCGCGATAGTGATTCGGCCCCACGTGTTCGAGCATGCCCACGGAAACAAAATTATCGAATTCCCCGGTTATATTGCGGTAATCGTCTTCGATATATTCCACGCTTCCGTCCAGGCTTTCAGCCTTGGCTTGTGCGCGGGCATAAACAATCTGCTGGCGCGAAATATTGTACGCACGTACCTTGACGCCATAATGTCTGGCCATGTGGCGCGCCAACCCGCCCCAGCCGCAGCCGGCCTCGACCACCCGGTTGCCCGGTTTTAACCGAAGCTTGCGGCAGACGTGATCCATTTTGGCGCGTTGCGCTTGTTCGAGCGTGAGATCCGGTGACGGGAAATAAGCGCAGGTGTACTGCATGGCTTCGCGATCGAGCCAGAGTTCATAGAAGTTGTTGCCGATATCGTAGTGATGGTGAATGTTATCGCGCGAATCCTTGGGTTGGTTCTTGCGTGGACGGTAAAAAAGCCGCGTTTGGGCATTCTTCAGTTTCTGGTATTTAGGCGATGAATCCGCGGCGCGGTAGGCGATTTCGAGGAAATCGACGAGATCGCCTTCAATATCGATGCGCCCCGCGGTGTAGAGATCTCCGAAATGCAGCGCGGGGTTTATGAGGAGTTGATGCAGCACCTCGCTGTCGTGCAGCACTACCCGCACGGCCGGTACAACGCCGGAGGGGGAAATTTGCTCGCCGTTCCATAGCACGAAGGCGAGCGGCGGCTGGCCGAGAAGGTCGAGCAGCTTGCGCGCCATCCAGCGGTCCAGCGCCGAGACAGGTGACGGTGAATAGGGGGCCTCGGCGCTGTACCTGCCTCCGGTCAGCGACGGGATGTTGAGCGAGGCAAGCCTGTTTTTCTGGATGTCCTTTTCCATCGCGTTCATTACTTGTTATCAAAACAGCGTTTATCCTACCTCTTTGACGCGGCTATTTCCAAACGACCTGTCGCTCGGTCAGTTAGTTGGGCATATCCGCCGTCGGTTCCGGACTGGAAAGATGTTGCCAGATCCCGCCACCCAGGGGTATTTCTGCATCCCACGTCACATCCCATGGATGAAAAGTGTAAAATCCCCGCATGAAAATTGTCGGAACCTTTCTGTGCCGCCGGGCGAATGCGGCCACGGCGCGTTTTCTTATTCTGGCGATCCCGGTCATGTGGAGCTTGGCCGCGCCGGCAGCGGCCAGCCAGCGCGATGAATATCTTCGCGGGTATGTCGATGCGCTGCTCGACAGCCGCTATCCCGGGCTGGGATTGCGCGCGCAGACGATCACGCCGGAGAGAGGCGTCACCTTGACGTCCCAGACCTGCCTCGGTCCGTCCCAGAAACGCGACATCGTCTATTTGCTCAACGACGCGGGCGGCGTTGATAATGTTCAATGGGCCTTTTCCGCGGATTGCGACGAATCGGGTGTGACATCGGAACCCGACCGGGCAGCGGCCGGAAGTGAGACCCCGATATCGATCGATTTCCGCGCGTTGCCGGAGGAAGAGCTGTTTGCACCGCTGCTGGCCGATACCCGTCAACCAAGATTTTCCATGAGCTATCAGAACTACCGTGGCAAAACCAGGAAGTTTTCCGCGGCGAACGTGGCGTTGGGCGAATATTTCGGTCTGGCGTCGGGATTGTTTGGCAAGGCGGGCAGCTCGCAGATCGGAATTCAGGCGGCGGTGTTCGCCCTGTTCAATCTCGATGCGCCGTCCAGCGATCTTATCAACGCGGATTATTGGATAGGCCTGCCGATCAGTTACCGCCGGGGCCCCTGGTCGTATCTGATTCGGTTATATCATCAGAGTTCGCATCTCGGAGATGAATTCATTCTCGGCAATCCGGGGATCGATCGAGTGAACTTGAGTTATGAAGACCTGGAAGGTCTTGTTTCGTACGAATGGGAGCGGTGGCGTGTTTACGGCGGTGGCGGGTATCTGGTGCATTCGGAACCGGAGCTGGCGCCCAAGCAGGTCCACGGTGGCGCCGAATATGTCAAGCCCCGCGCGATAGGCAGGTTTAACTTTATCGCCGCCGCGGATTTGCGGGCCTCGGAGGAACTCGACTGGGGGCGCAGCCGTTCCTACCAGGTGGGTCTTGAGTTCCGCAGCACCAGCACCCGCCGGGTGCGCCTGATGCTGGAGCATTTCCAGGGCCACTCGCCGAACGGCCAGTTTTATCGTGAACCCCTGCGCTACACCGGGTTAGGGCTTTACTTTGTTTTCTGAATGCGTACGCTGCGGGTGCGGTTTTGCCCCCGGAGAAAACGATTGGCGGAAAGCGCCAAGCATACTACTCTTATAAGGTTACTTGGAAATCACAGGCGGGTGTTCCATGAGTCTGAAGATGGAAATCAATAAAAAATCCCTGATTCAAATCGTCTTGTTGGTCGTCCTCATTCTTGTCGGCGTGGGCGCCTACCTGATGCAGCAGGAAGGCGGACTGGACTTCCTTACCGGTTTTATTGAGAGCGGACCCGCGACGACCCGGGCGCCCGTCACCAGAGCGCAAAAGTCTTCCGCCGCCACGGAGGAGCATAAGGTTAAGGATGAGACCCCGGCGATCCCTTCAACGCCGGCGAAAGGGGTGGTTCACGGCAAGCCGTTTAGCGTCGAGAGCAGCAGCATCGAGAATGGCGTGCTCACGCTGCGTCTTGGCAAAGACGTGAATTCCGATCTCGAGGTGAAGCTGATGCTGCTCACGCCGCCCTGGGAAGTGCCGGCCGGGAAGAAGTTCAAGATCGCCAATGCGAGTGGCGCGAATTCGCCCGCGGTGGTGCTGGCCTGGAGGGAACCAGGGCAGAGCGCGTCCACGGAGCAAAAGTTCACCGAAAAGTACACACTGAATCTCGAACTCGGCCAGGAGAAAGACAACAAACTTCCGGGCAAGATTTCTCTCAGTCTGCCGGATGCGGTTAAAAGCCATGTGGCCGGCACCTTCGACGCCGACATCAGGGGGTTTCGCATCGTCAATGGCAAACCCGATCTGACGGTCGATTCGGTCGACACGTTGCAGTATCTGTCGCTGCGTGAGTTGCTGAAGGACGATCCCAATCAAAATCTTGAGGTGGTCGCGTTCCGCGACGGTCGTTACGCCCCATCCGACTTGGTGGGCAACACCATGACCGGCTATCTCGAGACGGAATATCGCTCCAGCGGGGGCCCGTCGGCGGTTCAGCGATTCCAGTTTGTTAAGGATGCCGGCGCCTGGAAGGTGGCGAACACGCTCAAGGCCAACCAGCTGGACGAGGCACATCCGTTACAGGCCCCGGGCTCAAAGGCTTCACCCGTGAAGTTGCTGACATACCTGGCCGCCAAGAAACTGGAAGCGGACACCCAGAAGAAATTCCCGAACAAGGGTATCTACGAACCAGAGTTCGTCACCCGCCACAGCGACAAGTTCAAGCTCGGCGTTTGTGAATCGAGTTACAAACTCGATCCGGCCGGGGAGAAAATAAAAACGGCCTATCTCTTCCGGCGCCAAGCCAGCGGTTGGACGATGGATCGTGAACTGATGAAAAACGAGAAAGTGAATTTCGAGACCGGCCGAATCGGCAAGCGCTAGCACGCCCGCTGCTCTGTCGTAAACAACAATCCCGCCATCATGGCGGGATTGTTGTTTACAGGTTTTTCCTTGCCGGTGATCCGTCGTTGAACCAGCCCGCGTTAGGCGAGGGGTTTCACGACCGTGGCCTGCATTCCCTTCGGTCCCTTCTGACTTTCAAACTCAACTCGCTGGCCCTCGGCCAGCTTTTTGTAGCCTTCAGCCTGGATGACGGAGTAGTGGACGAAAATATCCGCGCTACCGTCCTGCGGGGAAATAAAACCGAAACCTTTGGAATCGTTAAACCACTTAACAGTACCGCTATGCATGGCGCACCCCCTCCTCGATTTAATTTATGAAAAAATACGTGCTGTAATGGTGGAAATTTCGCCAGGCGCGGACCGCGGATGCCTGCAAACACCAACATAACAACGAACGGCAATACACAACTGCGAAATTAGTATAACTAATTTAGCGCTTGAGTACAGCCAAACCGTTTGACCGGTGGCACCCACGACGCGGATTTCATGCCATCCGGTATGAAATTGCCAAAAATGCGGTCGCCGGCAGCCTAAAGTGTAAAGTTTTCTGACACGGAGGATGGCTGACGCCGCTTTGCTGGCAGGCAACAGCGGTTGACGACGTGCCGTTCATTATCCCCGGCGGACCGTATTTTGCAGACGATTTTTTCCGGTATCCGCACCAATGCCAAAGAATCTTTGAATAATATTCATAACCGCCGAACGGGCGCAACGATTTTTGTTGCACCCCAGGCCGCCACAGAGAAAAACATGGCGTCCTTGGCGGTTCAAGTTAATTAATCGGAAATTTTGTAACAAGGGTTTAAAGGTTGTAACCCGTCTCGTTATGCAGCACGGTATCGAGTCCTTCGGTCTCCTGTTCGATCGTGACGCGCAATCCAACCGTGGCGTCAATTAATTTAAGCAGCACAAAAGTGATCGCGCCGGACCAGACGGCGGTGGCGAAAATGCCGGTAAGCTGGGTCATTACCTGTTTACCCATGGTCACACCATCGGCGAAACCGACGCCGCCCAGGGCCGTGGCGGCGAATACGCCGGCCAGGAGAGTGCCGATGATTCCGCCCACCCCATGCACGGGGAAAACGTCGAGCGAGTCGTCCAAACGCAGTGAACGTTTCATGAAGTTGGTGGCAAAAAAGCATACCAGGCCGGCGGTCACGCCGATCACGAGCGCGCCCAGCGGACCCACGAAGCCCGAGGCCGGTGTGATGGTGCCGAGGCCCGCCACCATGCCGGTGACGATGCCCAGCACGGAAGGTTTGCCGAAGCGAACCCATTCGCAGAACATCCACGTCAGCGAGCCGGCGGCCGCGCCGATGTGGGTGACCAGCATGGTCATGCCGGCGGTGCCGTTCGCCGCCAGCGCGCTGCCTGCATTGAAACCAAACCAGCCTACCCACAGCATGCAGGCGCCGATGACGGTCATGGTGAGATTGTGCGGGGGCATCGCCGTTTCCGGGAAACCTTTGCGGTTGCCGAGAACGAGTGCCGCCACCAGCGCCGCCACACCGGCATTGATGTGCACCACGGTGCCGCCCGCGAAGTCCATCACGCCCAACTTTTGCAGCCAGCCGTCGCCCCACACCCAATGGCAAACGGGAACGTATACCAGCAACAGCCAGAACAGACTGAAGAGCATCATCGCGGAAAACTTCATGCGCTCGGCGAAAGCGCCCACCACGAGTGCCGGCGCGATGATGGCGAAGGTCATCTGAAACATGGCGAACACGGTCTCGGGGATATCTCCCTTGAGGGTATTCACGCCAATGCCGGCCATCAGCGCTTTACCCATGCCGCCGAGCCAGGCGTTGCTCGCTCCGCCGTCGCTAAAGGCGAGGCTGTAGGCAAACAGCACCCAGACGACGGATACCATGCAGGTGATGGCAAAACACTGCATCAGGATGGACAACACGTTCTTGGTGCGCACCAGGCCGCCGTAGAACAGGGCCAGCCCCGGTATGGTCATGAACAGCACCAGCACCGAGGAGGTCAGCATCCAGGCGGTGTTGGCCATGTTAAGCGCCGGCGGCTCCGCCGCCAGTGCCAGCGCCGGCGCGGCGAGCAGCAAGGCAACGATCAGCCTCGTGAGATTGCGGACAGTCATAATATTTTCTCCTGTGGTGTGGTTATTATTTCCAGGGCGTGTGATCCGGGTTCGCCGGCGCGGATGCGCCCGACCTGTTCCAGTCGGCGACTATTATGCCCTGCCCGTCGGGATTCGACAGGGTCTGACGCGCCTTGTCCAGCCTAAAGTCGATGCTGACGGCGATGAATTTCATGTCACTCTCCATGTCATGGGCGCATTGTTATTGTCTCTGGCTTCCGCCGCGGACAGCGGAGTCTTCCTCGAGACCCTGCCCGGCGGTATGTCATTGACATCATACAAAAACCCGTCATATTCCCGAAACATCGATTACATCCGGTCTGGCATCGGTGTAATCTGCCCGAATAGAATTTCCGGTCAATCTCCGGGAAGGGCCCAATGAAGAAAAACTCCTTATATTTCATTTGGATGGTATGAACATTGCAGAAATAATGCTGTTCGGGACACAGATCAAGGTGGCCGTCATGATGGTGCGCCAGCCTATTTTGCGAATTTTTTTCGTCACGGTTATGGCAACGAGCCTTGCCGGTCTTGCCCGTGCCGCGGACAAAGTGATAGCCCCGGACACGATACCCGGCACCACGAAAGTGGATGCCGAAGGCGTGCTTGATGTGGTGGAGAAGATTCCGCACCTCGTCATTATCGATGCACGCATTCGCCAGGATCGGGTGCAGGGCTACATCGAAGGCTCCGTCAGTCTGCCGGATGTCGACACCTCATGCGAGTCGCTCAAGAAAATCATTCCGCGGAAGTCATCGCCGGTGCTGTTTTACTGCAACGGCCCCAAATGCGGTCGCAGCGTTTCTTCGTCCCGGCATGCGCTGGCATGCGGCTATACCCAAGTTTACTGGTTCCGCGGCGGCTTCGAGGAGTGGAAGCAGAAGAATTATCCGTTCTTGAAGGAATAAGAACAGGAACACCTTCGTTATGCTGATACAACGTTTGACCATGCGCGCTTCGTTGACCCTCACTATCGTGGTGATGGGTCTGTTCGGTCTCGTTCTCGCGCTGGTGACCGGTGAAATGTATCGCCAGGAAGCGTTGGAGAACCAACGCACGGCCATGGTGAGCATGCTGCAGCTCAAGACCAGCGATCTTCTCAGCGACCTTGAGTCAAAGTCACGTGACCTGGGGCTGATGATTCAGCACGGAGACAAATTTCAGCGTGCCTTTAACGCGCGCGATGCCGGTGCCCTGGCGCGTCTGATGGACAGCCAGTTTCACCAATATTTCGCCACGGCCGATGTGATCAAGTTGCAAAAACTGCAGGTGTTCGATCTTGAGTTTTCACAGGTCGCGGAGTCTTCCGAGGGTACCGCGAAGCTGGCCAACGGAAATGTGGCCTGTCCTGCTTTGATTGCACAGGTCCGGGCACGCCAAGGGCGCTTCCGGTTATTACCGGCTTCTCAACTTTGTGTGTTTGCCGATCAGCCTTATTACGCGGTAATCGTTCCTGTCGGCGGACTGCGGCCGCGAGGTTATCTGCAGGTCACTACCGATCCTTCTTACAGTCTCGCCCAGATCGAATCCGCCCTGGGAATGCCGCTCAAGATGACGATTCCCCCCGGTTTGGTACTATACAAGTCGAAAGCATGGATGCCGCCGAATGCCATGGAAAAGGCATTGGTGGCGGAATTCACGCTGGAAACTCCTGTCACGGGGCGGGTCATGACGGTGGCGATACTGAGCGATATTCAAGCGCTTCATGAAAAGCTGGCCATGACGCGTAATATGGTCATGATGGTCGCGGGCATCATTACGCTGCTGATGATCGCCGTTGCCCTGCTGGTGTTGCGGAACACGACGCTGCGCCCGTTACTGGCGTTGCACGATAAACTGCGTACCGTGCAGAAAGACCGTACCCGTCTGGGTGAGACCCTGGCGCCGGACGGCACCGTTGAAATTCGCGAACTCGCGCAGGATTTCAATACCCTGAGCACGGAACTGGGGGGGTTGCATCGGATGCTGAGGCGCATGGCGTACACCGATACGCTCACCGAGTTGCCGAATCGGGCCCATTTTCATGAATCTTTGAAGCAGTTGACCGGTTCCACTCTTAAGAATCAAAAACCGCTTGGCCTGTTTGTCATGGATCTCGATCGTTTCAAGGAGGTCAACGATACCTTTGGCCATGATATCGGCGATCAACTGCTGAAACAGGTCGGCACCCGGCTCAAAGGAGTGCTGCGTCGCTCCGACAATAATTCCGTCTCCGCGGGGGAAGAAAACGCGACACTGAAAGAAGGAACGATTATTGCGCGGCTGGGTGGCGATGAATTCGCGGTCATCTTGCCGGACGTCAGCGAAGCCAATCTGGCCGTGAACATCAGCCAGAAATTCATCAAGGCGATGGAACAACCGTTCATGATCGGGATGCATCGTTTCCATGTTGGCGTCAGTATTGGTATCGCCCTTTATCCTGAGCACGGCTCCGACCCCATGACGCTCCTGCGGCAGGCGGACATCGCCATGTACCAGGCCAAGAAGACCAAGGTCGGTTATGCCTTTTTCGACAGCGTCCGCGATCGTCACAAACTGCTGCAATTGACATTTGAACGCGATCTGCGCCAGGCCATTGAGAAAGACAGTCTCGAATTGTATTACCAGCCGATGATCGATATTCGCACCGGCAAGGCATGCTGCGTGGAGGCCCTGGTTCGCTGGCGTTATCCGGCGCAAGATCTTACGCCGCCGGAAAAATTCATTTATATCGCCGAACAGTGCGGCCTGATCCAGCCGTTGACGCGCTGGGTGCTCAATCGTGCCGTGGAGCACTGTTCGTATTGGCGAAAAAAAGGATTTTCCATCGACGTGTCGGTCAATCTGTCGGTCATGAATCTTCATGAGCCCGATTTTGTGGACTATGTCATGGATACTTTGCACCGTTGGGAAGTGGCGCCCGCCAGATTGTCGCTGGAGCTGACCGAAGGCGCGGTGATGTCCGATCCCAAGCACGCGCTCGAGGTTCTGTCGCGCCTCGACACCATGGGTGTTCGAATTTCAATCGACGATTTCGGTACCGGCTATTCGTCTCTGGCCTATCTCAAGCGGTTGCCCGTCGATGAAATCAAGATCGACAAGTCGTTTGTTAAAGACATGAAACTCGACGGCAATGACGCCGTTATTGTCCGCTCCACCATCGACCTCGCGCACAACATGAGCCTGCAGGTGGTGGCGGAGGGTGTGGAAAATCCGGAAACCCTGCGTCTGCTGATTTCGCTCGGTTGCGACAAAGTCCAGGGCTATTTCTTCAGCCAGCCGCTCCCCCATAACGAACTGATTGAATGGCTGGGTACTTCCTCCTGGAGCATGAAACAGGGCGCAAGTCCCGCGGCCTCCGGCAAAAAAGAAAGCTCTGTTGTCACGCTGCACCGCCCGCGTCCCGAGCCTTTCCGTTGACCGTAGGCGCTCTCAAGCGAGAACCGCCTTGATAATTCCCGCAGAAGTCGCATGTCCGGCATCGCCGCGAGCAGGTGCCGCGTGGAAGTTTTATTGCTATAAATACCGGTGGCCATCTCGATCGGATGGCAAATGAAAATTTTCTCCGGGAGACGATAGATGGAGGTACCGAAAATCCAGACGGCCATCCCGCAGCGCCGTTATCAATTCGGCGAATACAGCGGGGTGGTATTGGGTGAAATTGAAAGCACCGACGCCGTGAAATACCGCTACATCCTGGCACTCGTGCGCGCGGGCGAAAGCCGGCCCGGGTTTTACGTGACATCGGAGAAAAACCCGCGTGGCCGCGCTCATGAGGGCTCGCATCGCCTGCGCGTCATCACCCAAGGTCTGGACGAGGAAATCGAATCATCGGACCGGTGGGAGAACCTGGATGATTTTTGCGAGCAGGCATTCGTGGTGGCCGCGAAGGTGCTGGGCCTTGCCGACGAGCAGCCGGTGCGGCTGGCCTAGGACTAATGCTGGTGGCCGCCCTCGCCATGCACGTGGCCATGCTCGATTTCTTCCGCGGTCGCGGCGCGCACCGTGGTGATTTCCACGTCAAAATGGAGCGTCTTCCCGGCCAGCGGGTGGTTGGCGTCGAGCACGGCGCCGGTCTCGGTGAGCTTGACCACGGTGAGCGTGACCGGCCCGTTGGGTCCGTCGGCATAAACGCGCGCGTCGAGTTCCAGTTTCATGTCGGGCGGGAAATGTTCCTTCGGCGCCTCGAAAATCGCTTCCGGGTCTTTCTCTCCATACCCTTCCCCGGGCGCCACGGTCACCTCGGATTTGAAACCGGCCTCGGCGCCTTCGAGCGCCTTCTCGAGCCCCGGAATAATATTGCTGTGCCCGTGCAAATAGTTGAACGGTTCGCCCTCGCGGCTGGAGTCGAGTGTCGCACCGCTGTCATCGGTGAGGGTGTAGTGCATGGAAACCACCATGCCTTGGGCAGCCTTCATGTGAAAATCCTCTGAGAGATAGTTAAGAATTCGCGACTATAACGCAATTCAGGGCCTGGTCCCAACACGAGTTGCCGCGCCCACGTGTGCGCGGATTTCACCGGCGCGGACAGGCCAAGCGCGCGGGATTTTTAAGGGCGAGGGTCAGGATGGCCCGAGTCCAAAATCTGGGACCCAGCGATAGAAAAGAAAATGGACGGGATTATTCTTTTAAATTGTTTTATCTTGTAAGCCCCGTCAATTTCTGAATCGCCATGATCAAACATCTCACCATCACCACACCCGGACAGGGCCTGCATGAATTCACCGACCGGATCGAGGCGTTGGTGCGCGCTGCCGGCGTGCGGGAAGGCCTGTGCACCCTGTTTGTACAGCACACCTCGGCCAGTCTGCTGATTCAGGAGAACGCCGATCCGGCCATGCAGCGCGATCTGGAGCACTGGCTCAACCGGCTCGTGCAGGAAAACGATCCGTTGTATACCCACCGGAACGAAGGGCCCGATGACATGCCCGGACATATCAAATCAGCCCTGACGGCGACCTGCCTTTCCATTCCGGTTTCCGGTGGGCGGCTCGCGCTCGGCACCTGGCAGGGCGTTTATCTGTGGGAGCATCGGCACAAGGGCGGAGCGCGCCAGCTTGTGGTGCATCTGGGCGAGTGAACGATCCACGGAAAATTGCTCCGTACGGCTCCTGGTTATCGCCGATCACCGCGAATCAGATCGCCGCCAGCTCCATCGGCCTTGGCCAGATCGCGCTCGATGCGCACGATATTTACTGGAGCGAGATGCGTCCGGCCGAAGCTGGACGCAACACCATCGTGCGCTGGCGCGACGGGATCGCCGAAGACGTCCTACCGGCACCCTTCAATGCCCGCACGCGGGCCCATGAATACGGTGGTGGTGCGTTTACGGTGGCTGATGGCGAGCTTTATTTCAGTAACGACGCTGACCAGCGGCTGTATCGGCTGACGCCGGGCCGCGCTCCGCGCGCCATCACGTCCGCAGCCAGCCGGCGTTATGCCGATAGCCTCATTGACCGCCGCTTGAATCGAATCCTGTGCGTGTGCGAGGACCACGGGACGGGCGCCGAGCCTGTCAACACGATAATGGCCGTGGATCTCAGCGGAACGGGCCGGGATCGAATACTGGTTTCCGGGCATGATTTTTTCGCGTCCCCGCGCTTAAGCCCGGATGGGTCGCGCCTGGCATGGCTGGCCTGGAATCACCCAGACATGCCGTGGGACGGCAGCGAGTTATGGCTGGCGGATGTTGGGTTGGACGGCCTGCTCACCAACAAACGGCGCGTGGCGGGTGGTCACGATGAGTCGGTTTTTCAGCCAAGTTTTTCACCCGACGGCACGCTTTACTTTGTCTCCGATCGTGGCAATTGGTGGAATCTTTACCGCCTGCGTGACGGTTATGTTGAGGCGCTCGCTCCGATGGAAGCGGAGTTCGGTCTGCCGCAATGGATCTTTGGCCAGTCCACCTATGCTTTTGAATCGGCGCGGCGGCTGGTGTGCGCATTTAACCGTGCGGGAACCTGGCAACTGGCCGCGCTGGATGTTGCCACGCTCCGGTTCGATATCGTCACGACGCCGTTTACCGATATCCACGCGGTGACCGCCGCTCATGGCCGGGCGGTTTTTATTGGCGCGTCACCGGCGCTGCTACCGGCCGTTGTACGCTTTGACCTCGCCACACATCAATATGAAATTCTGCACTCATCCAGCCGTGTCGCCCCCGACGTGGCCCATGTTTCGGTTCCGCAGGCGATAACTTATCCCAGCGACAATGGGGAACCGACGCACGCCTTTTATTATCCTCCCGCGAATCGCGATTTCCGCGCGCCCGCGGACGAGCAACCGCCATTGCTCGTGCTGGGACATGGCGGGCCGACGTCGGCCGCTTCCAGCGCGCTGAGCCTCAAGATTCAATATTGGACCAGCCGCGGGTTCGCTGTGATCGACGTGAATTATCGTGGATCCACGGGATACGGCCGCGACTACCGCCACAAGCTGGATGGACAGTGGGGGCTGGCCGATGTGCAGGATTGTATCGCGGGCGCGCGCTATCTTGTGGCGCATGGTTTGGCGGATGAGCAACGCCTGGCCATTCGCGGCGGAAGCGCGGGAGGTTATACGACCTTATGTGCGTTAACGTTTCACAAAATTTTTCACGCCGGGGCGGCCTATTACGGCGTGAGTGACCTGGAGTCGCTGGCCAAAGATACGCACAAGTTCGAGGCGCATTATCTCGATCGGTTGATCGGCCGGTATCCGGCGCGCCGCGATTTGTATCGCAATCGTTCGCCGATTCATCACGTGGACCGCCTGTCGTGCCCGGTGATTTTCTTTCAGGGGCTGGAGGATAAGGTCGTGCCCCCGGATCAGACGGAGCAGATGGTGAATGCCTTGCGCGCGCAAGGCATTGCCGTGGCCTACGTGCCGTTCGCCGGCGAGTCACACGGATTCCGGCGCGCGGAAAATATCCAGCGCGCGTTGGAGGCCGAGCTGTATTTCTATTCGCGTCTTTTTGGTTTTACCCCCGCCGATTCCCTGGTGCCCGTGGTCATCGAGAATCTTTAAACGAGAATTTATTCGACGCGGGTCATCACCAGCTGGTTTTCAGGGAAGTTAATGTTGCGCAGGAATTCTTTCACGACCGTCAGGCACGATGCAGGCCCGGCGACGTAGATATCATAACCTGATAAATCGGCATGATCGGCCTGAATCTGCTCGAGCACTTGGGTCGCTTCGGCTGTCTCTGCCACCACCGGTGTGTACTGAAAATTATCCAGCGCGTCGGTCCAGGCACGGCAGAGATTGTTAAGGTAGTGACCCTCTTTCCCGGCCACCCAATACAAATGCATGGTGTCGGCGACATCGCGCGCCATGGCATTCTCAATGAGGCTTTTAATCGGCGCAAATCCCGTGTCGTAGGCGAGATAAATCTGCGAGTGCGTGGAATCCTCATGCAGGGCGAATTCACCTTTCGGACCCGTCAGGGTGACGATATCTCCGTTCTTGAGTTTCCGGAACACGTAATCGGAAAGGCGGTTATCTGAGAAACGCTGGATGTGGAACTGGAGATTCCGGTCGTCGCACGGGCAGCTGGCCACCGGCAGCTCCGCCTCGGCGCCATTGCCGGTTTCGAGCAGCACCGATTGCCCCGCGAGAAACTGGAGTCGTTTTGTCCGCGGTGTTTGCAGGTGCAGCAGGGCCATGTTCTCGCCCAGCCGCTCGATCTTCTTGACGCGGGCGGCGATCTGCTGTTCCGGTATATCCTGTGCGCCGCCGATGACGGCGGCTTCAATCTCCAAATCGGATACCGCCGTGTGCGAGCAAAGCAGCACGTAGCCCTGGTTCTTTTCGACCTCGCTAAAGCTGTAGTCAGAATGGCGTACCGGGAGCGTTTTGCCGGAAACCACCTTGGCCTTGCACAAGCCGCAGATGCCGTTACTGCATCGATAGGGCAGGGAAATGCCGGCACGTAGCGCGGCATCCAGGATGGTATCCGAGCCTTCCACAAAAAATTCGCGGCGGCCCGGGAGCAGGCGGATATGGGCTGTCATAAGCCGAAGAAAACTATCTTTGACAAGGTAAGACTGAAGATAGTCGCTGGGCGTTTCTTTCTCCAGTTCATGACGCAGCCACAGCTTCAGCGGCCCCATGACGCCCATGATTTCGCGACCGCCGGACTTTTCGAATTCGCTGAACTTGTCGTAAAGCCACTCGGTGACGGTCTTGTAGCGCTCGACCAGCGCCTTGGTTTGCGCCAGTTCCCGACCCAGTCCGGCCAGTCTTTCGACCAGGACTTCGGGCTCAGGCAGCAGACGCTCACGAACTCGCAAATTGAAGGCCTCGTCCTTGATGCGGGAAAAGCGTTCGAGGGCGGTGTTGTCTTCCAACTGCGTATCGGGATAGGCGCGCACCAGATCTTCAGGCTTGACCATGCCCTCGAAGGTTGGCAGTTCGCCGTTTTTGATTTTTTTCTGAAGCGCACCGCGCGAAACGCCGACGAGACGCGCGGCACGGCTCAGGCTCAGCAATTGCGCGACGTTACTTTCCTGGTCTGACATGAGTGGGCTCCGCTTTCGCGTCCGGGCCGTGTCGGTGGAAATAAACTACCCGGCTATTCGCCGCGTGACAACTTTATTCAGAAAAAAATAGGTCGCGAGATATGGCAAAGATAATGCGGATCGAAAAATAAACGCCGTGGCACTAGCCAAGCGCGAAGAATGTCCAGACACTGACTGGCGGGAGCATGCCATCCTCCGGCAATGCCCCCGCATTAATGTCAGGTAAGTAGATGCCCGGTTACGTGGATAAATCAGAGGGTGCTAGTAGCTGCGCCGCCCGCCACCGCCACCGCCGGCACCGCCACCGCCACCGCCGCGATTGCCCCAGCCACCGCCACCACCACCGCCACCGCGATTTCCAAAACCGCCGCGGCCGCCGCCACCACCACCGCCACCACCGCCACCGCCGGTACGCTCGGTCTTGGGACGGGCTTCATTGACGTTCAACGCGCGCCCTTTCAAGTCCTTCTGGTTCATGCCATTGATGGCCGCTGTCGCTTCGGCCTTGGCGGGCATTTCGACGAAACCGAAACCGCGCGGTTCACCACTGAATTTATCTTTAAGAATGGTGACTTTGCTGATTTGTCCAAAGGCACTAAACGCCTCCCGCAAATCTTCTTCAGTGACATCGCGCGACAGATTTCCTACAAAGATATTCATATCTAACTCCTGAGTTGAAAGGGTAAGGCAGCATGGACCGTGTCTCTTTTCCTGAAACGGTGCCTCAAAAAAGAAGGGCGCGGCCGGATAGCTGGATGAACGGGCGTGAACCAGGTTCCTTGGTATCGGCATAAGAAAGGGTGAGTTTCAGTAACCCCGCATCGGTATCCGCGACAGATAATACGCCTGAGTTTCGCCGGCGTCCAAGTGCTCAAGGATCGCTTTCCGTTCTTTGGCCTATCGGCCTATGAAAAGCTAATTCACGGGCAGCCTTTACCCGTGGCCACCGGCGTCACCCGAACCCTGGCGCCGGCCTTGACCGGATCCTGGCTGATTCTGGCCGCCCTTTCCTTTGAAATATCGCTGGGAATTACCAGGGTGCCGCGGCTTCTGACTGAACGAGCTACCTCGGCGTTGGCCTGACGGAGCGTGTTGCCGAGGTTTGCTGGTCGGTTCCAACCCGGGAATCACATGGCTCGGGATCGTCTGCTGGGTAAAACGCTCGATATCGCGCAATTGCTGGAAATTATCCGGCGCGGCAAACGAGATGGCGATGCCTTTGGCGCCCGCGCGGCCGGTGCGGCCGATGCGGTGTACGTAATCTTCGGCGCTTTTCGGCAGATCGAAGTTGATGACATGGGTGATGCCGGAGACGTCGATGCCGCGCGCCGCGACGTCGGTTGCCACCAGCAAGCGCACGGTACCCGAACGCAAATTGGTGATCGCACGGTTGCGCTGGTTCTGATTCATGTCGCCGTGCAGTGCCGCGGCCGGGTGGCCCTTGGCGTACAGGGTCTTGGCCAGACGATCCGCGCCGCGCTTGGTGGCGGTGAACACGATGGCCTTGTCCAGGTTGATGTCTTCCAACAGATGTGTCAGCAGGCGCTGCTTGTGCGCGCCATCGTCCACATGATGCAGCCGTTGCTCGATATTCTCATGTCGTTCCTGCTGCGTTGCCATCTGGATGCGCTTGGGATTTTTCAGCAGGCGGCTCGCGAGCTTGGCGATGTTACCGTCGAGCGTCGCGGAAAACAGCAGCGTCTGGCGGGTGGCCGGTGTGGCCGCGGCAATCTTTTCGACCGCGTGAATGAAACCCATGTCGAGCATGCGGTCGGCCTCATCCAGCACCAGCACTTCCAGACGCGAGTAATCGATGCGCCCGCGTTCCATGTGGTCGAGCAGCCTTCCGGGTGTGGCCACGAGAATATCGAGCGGCTGGGACAGCAGCCGCATTTGCGGCGGGTAAGGCATGCCGCCGACCACGCTGCCGATGCGAAAGCGCATGTGCTTGCCGTATTTGATGGCCGCCGCGGTCACCTGATTGGCGAGTTCGCGCGTCGGTGTCAGCACCAGGACGCGTGGGCCGCGTGAATTAACTGTCGACGCTGTGCTCAGCCGTTGCAGCGCGGGCATGACGAACGCGGCCGTCTTGCCGGTGCCGGTCTGGGCCGAGGCCATGAGGTCGTGGCCTGCCAGCGCTTGTGGTATCGCCTGCGTTTGGATCGGTGTGGGGGCGGTGTAGCCGCTCTCGGTAATCGCCTTGAGGATGGACGGGTGTAAAGCCAGTTTTTCAAAAGTCACGTTGCTTCCTTAAAATAGAGATAAATGGCGCGTACAGATAAGCGCGACCGTTTACCCGTATCAGGCAACGGCGTAGCAGAACTGCTGGCGCGAAACACATCGTCGCCAACCGTTTTATTGCTGAAATTCCAGGGAAACTGAAACCAGAAGGTGGGTCAGAGAGCGATGAACGTAGGCCGGATCAGACTTAAAATTTCCATCTGGATCACTCAGCCGGCGCGGACGATACAGGAAAACGGGGAGAAAGACCAGCGGGACAGCGTGGCGCGATCCGCCAGCCGTTATCGATCTTTAACCAGCGGCACCCACAGCAGATGAAGCCCGATCATCAGTCCCAGCCCTGCCAGGCTGGCCGCATACATGAGCAGTTCTGAGTCGAATAAGAGCGCTCCGACCATGACCGCCGCCCCCGGGAAGGCGGCCTTCATCCAAGCGGGATAGGTGACCCTGACCGGCTTTCCGCAGGACTGGCAGTCCACCGGGACTCCCGGGCCCAAAAAGGTTTTTCGCAGAACGGTGATCGCGGGTTTGCCGCAATGAGGACAAGCGTGCATACTTTTTCACCTAAATAGCATCTGTCTTCAAATTTATTCCCTGCCCCCAGCAGCGCGCACTTTTTGCCTGTTGGCGTCAGGCATCCCTGTCCTGAGTGGAAACGACATTGGAATACAATATCCAGCCAGCAGAAAAAAGGCAAACCCCCGCCGGAGCGAGAACCCGAATTGAAAATCCCTATGCCTTTGACTTGGCCCACCACTGTCGCTGAAGCACGCCAGATTCAGGAGTCGCTGCGCGCCCAGGTCATCGCCGATGATAAATTAGGCCAGGTAAAAACAGTGGCCGGTGTTGATGTGGGTTTTGAAAAAGGCGGGACCGTCATGCGCGCGGCCGTGGTGGTGCTCGATTTCCCCAGCCTGGAGCGGCGCGCGCAAGCGATCGCGCGCCAACGCACGCGGTTTCCCTATGTGCCGGGCTATCTGTCGTTTCGCGAAATCCCGGCGGTGCTCGCGGCGCTTAAGAAACTTCACATGCAACCGGATCTTTTATTATGCGACGGACAAGGATTGGCACATCCGCGTCGCTTCGGCCTGGCGTGTCATCTCGGGTTGATAACGAATATTCCAAGCATAGGCGTGGCAAAATCCCGGCTGACGGGTACGCACGGCGCCGTGCCACGCAGCAAGGGTGAGTGGGTGCCCTTGTTAGGCCATCCTGCACCCGCTGCTTTTCTCACAAAGGGAGCAGGGGAGTTGGAAGATGGAATGGAAATAATTGGCGCGGTGCTGCGCACGCGCCCGGGAGTCAAGCCGGTCTATGTCTCCATCGGACATCGTATCGGTTTGGCCACCGCGATTGAGTACGTCTTGCGCTGCACCCCGTGCTACCGCTTGCCGGAGACGACACGCCAGGCGCATCACCTTGCCTCGCATTAATATGTTTATGGTGCTACGGTCATTGATTGATCTTTATCAATGAAAGTTCGAAAAGCTCTAGTGTAATCTTACTCAAGAATTTCCACGCCAATGAGGATTCGATGATTATTAAAAGACGTCTGACGCTAGCAATTTTTCCCGTATGCATGACTTTTTTGAGCGTGCCGTTGTCTGTGCATGCCGCTGCGGACGGCGAGACCAGCGTCAGTCTTGGCGCTGAATACAGCACCGGCGATTATGGGACTTTATCGAAGACGACCATCTGGTATTTCCCCGCCACACTCAAGTATGAAGCGGATGTGAATATGATTTCTCTGACCGTTCCCTATGTCAGCGTTGAAGGCCAGGGCGATGTCGTGCCTACGGCGGGCGGGGACATGGGCATGGGAAGAGGCGCGAGCCCGATAAGCCGGAGTTCGACGCGCACTTCCACGCGCACGGATTCCGGGTTTGGGGATGTCGTACTGACCGGTTCCCATGCCATCGTTAGTACCGTCTCTGCGCGGATCGATCTGACCGGCAAGATCAAGTTCGGCACGGCGGATGAAAAAGATAATCTTGGAACGGGCGAGAACGACTATGCCGTGCAACTGGACCTCGAGAATCATCTCAACAGCAACAGTATTTTCGGTTCAGCGGGGTATAAGATCCTCGGTGATCCTCCTGGCACGGATTTCAGAAATGTTTTCTACGGCTCCATCGGTTTTTCACACAGGCTGGATGCCGTCCGCACGGCAGGGCTCGCGTACGATGCGCAGCAAACCACGCTGTCCGGCGCGTCGGGACAATCGGAACTAACTCTGTTCCTGAGCAACAAACTCGACAAGAAAACCAAATTAACGGGCTATGTTCTGAAAGGTCTGGCAGACGGCAGTCCCGACTGGGGACTGGGGATCGCTCTCAAGCTGGCCCAGTAAGAACGGCGGCAAACGGCTACTTCCTTTGTTCCGTTTCCCGTTGTTGCTCCCGCGCAATCAACCGGGCGAGGTCGACGATCTGTTCGGAAAACAGATCGATCAGATCGTCGACCGCGAGGATGCCCACCAGATCGCTGTCATCGTTGATAACGGGGAGCCGGCGAATGCCCTTGGCGCGCATTATCTTGACCGTTTCGAGAACGCTGTCATTTTCCCGCGCCGTGACGAGATTATTGCTCATGATGTCACCCACGTTGACATCGTTCAAGTCCACGCCTTCGGCGATGACCTCGAGGACAATATCGCGATCGGTGACAATGCCGACAGGAACGCGTTTCCCCGTTCTCTCTTCTACCACCACCAGATCGCCCGCGTGGTACTCGCGCATCAAGCGCGCGGCTTCCGCAATGGATGCCATCTTGTCAACGACGATAACTTCGCGGTTGCAGACTTTTCCTACGGTCATATTGCCGCCCTCAAATAAATAAATTTTATTCCTTTGAGATGCTTGTCTTTTGATCCAGATCAATGAACACAGCGGATTTATCTGCGAACTTACGCGCGTTTCCGCCTCAGTAGGGCAAGCCGCCGTCCGGTGTCTCCGCACGGCCACCACATCTCCCTGGTGACCTAGTAATTGGACGGCGGTATTTTTTTTCCGCGTGTAACCTGCCGAATTCACCTTTCCCCGCCGTTCTCTCGGCCTCCTTGAGAATTTTTCCACGGAAGGTACAGTTAGACTAATTCTTGAGCCGAGGCGCCCAGCATGTTCGAGTTGTTCGTGGATTCATTGATTATCATGTTTGTGGTCGTCGACCCGGTGGGGCTGGCCCCCATCTTTGCGGCGCTTACCCACGGGGAAACCGCCGCCGCCAGGCGTCATATGGCCATCCGCGGTACGCTCATCGCGGGCGCGATTCTCGTGACTTTCGTGCTGGTAGGCGACAGTTTGCTGAATGTCCTGGGAATAGGGATGCCGGCGTTTCAAATTTCGGGCGGGATACTGTTTTTTTTATTGGCCGTGGATATGGTTTTTGCCCGCCCGTCGGGCCTGCGCGCACCGACCGAGCGCGAGCAGCGGGAGGCCCAGGCAAAAAAGGACATTTCAGTTTTCCCGCTGGCCATTCCGCTTATCGCCGGACCGGGTGCGCTGACCACGGTACTGTTGATGGTGGGTGAGCAGGGCGATGATCCTGTGGTGATCGGCACCGTACTGGCGGTGTTGTTCGTGGTGTTGCTCGCGACAATGGCGTCATTATTATTCTCCGCGCGCATCATGAACTTTATGGGTGAGACCGGCGCTAATGTCGTGAGCCGCGTGCTGGGAGTGGTGCTCGCGGCGCTGGCGGTTCAGTTTGTACTGAACGGTTGGCAGGAAGGATTTTTGTTTACCGAGGGTACCGCACCCCAGATGTTGACTATCTGAAAACAGTTGGTATTCAGGTTGCCGCGGTGACGGGGAGAAACTGAACCGGGTTAATGCCGTATACGCCCGGTTCGAGTACGCGCTCGATTTCGCACGGTTGGCCGTTGCGGGATTTGTAATCCATGAGATCCACGGTCGTGGCGCAGGGGACGGGGTAATAGTCGGCTTGCAGTACGAGTGCCACGCGGGGTTTCAGGCGCCGCATGCGGTTCATGGTCACCACCACGCCGACCTCGCCGGTGTTGAGTTCCACCACGCTTCCGATCGGATAAATTCCCATGCACTGGATGAACTGTTCCATCAGGCCGGGATGGAAATCGCGGTTGCGCCATTCGTACATCTTTCTCAGGGCGGCATGCGCCGACATGCCGCTGTGATAGGCGCGGTCACTGGACACGGCGTCGTAACAGTCGACGATGCCGCCGATCATGCCGAACAGGCCGATCTGATCGCCTTTCAATCCATGGATGTAGCCGCTGCCGCTGTAGCGCTCGTGATGACAACGCGCCACCTCGATCGACGGACGCGGGATGCCGGAAGTATTCTCGAGAATTTCCACCCCGCGCGGGACATGGCTTTTCATCAGAGCAAATTCATAGTCGTTGAGCGGACCGGGTTTGTTGATAATTTCGTTCGGTACTTTCATCTTGCCGATGTCGTGCAGTAGCGCTCCGAGACCGAGCAGGTTGAGTTCATGGGCTTCAAGTCCCAGGTGGCGTCCGAAGGACAGCGCCAGGATGCAGACGCGCATACTGTGCTGCGCGGTGTATTCATCTTTCTTTTTCAATTGCGTGAAGCAGGTGAGCGCGTCCGGGTTGCGTATGATGCTTTCCGCCATTTCGTTTACTATTTTCTTGGTGCCGGCGCTGTTAATGGGTTTCCCGAGACGCACGTCTTCCATGATGCCGCGAATCAGATCTTGCGTTTCGCGATGGATTTCACGAACAACCTTGATTTCCTCTTCGAGGCTGGTTACATCGTGGTAGGCGGGTTTGAGCAGCGGATGGCTTTCGATCTTGATAAAAAGATCGCGTTCGGCCTTTTTATGACGCACCGTCTCTTCGGCTGCCGCTTTTTCGGCTGGTGTGCGGGGGGGCGGCGTCCGGTAGGTTTCGGCGGTTTCAATGTAGACGTACTGGCAGTAACGTTGCAGTTGACGGATTTCATCTTCACTGATGATTTCAAAACCCTGAAAAACAAAAGGGGTCTCGCGCCAGGGACGGTCTAGCTCGCTGACGAACATGCCCACTTTGAGTTGTTGAACGTCGAGTTTTCTTTTCATTTATACCCGATGGCTTCCTGCCACTCTGCGATGGTATCCCGCCATCCTGCGATTCTGTGCAAAATCGCCATATCAGCTTACAAGTAGTTAAGTGTAGGACAAGAATCCTCCTACCCCCAAGAAAGAATACCGCGAAGCAGCGGACAAAGGAGGGGGAAAAATGCCAGAATTAACGGCCACCCACAACGATTGAGGAATTTAACAATGAGCGAGCATACTTTTAAAGTAGTGGAACTGGTGGGCTCATCCAGCCAGGGTACGGACAAAGCCATACAGAATGCTGTTGCCCGTGCCGCCAAAACCCTGCGAAATCTGGATTGGTTCGAAGTGGTCGAGACCCGCGGCCATCTGGTGGACGGCAAAGTGGCGCACTGGCAGGTGAAAATAAAGATCGGCTTCCGCATGGAGGATTAGCCGGCGCGCCATGTTACGGCTCTGCACCGCCGCCAACCTGCCCGAGGCCCATCTGCTGCTGCACCGGCTGATGCATGCCGGGATCGAGGCGCGCGTGCTCAATGAGCATGCCCAGGGCGGGTTGGGCGATATCCCGTTCACCCATGCCTATCCCGAGATCTGGATCATGGAAGCGGCCGATGCGCCACGGGCGCGTGAAATTGTCAGAGAATTCGAGCGCGCGCCCTTGTCGCCGGATACGGCTCAGTGCCAGGCCTGCGGCGAGTTTAACCCGCAGGGGTTTGAAATCTGTTGGAGCTGTGGCAAGCCGCTGAGCCGTGAGCCGTAAACCGTGAATCGTAGTTGATGCTACAGGCGCGTGCTGAGATCGGCTTCGGCCTGCACTTTGGCGCGCAGCAGATGTTCGGCGATGTGCGCCCAGGCGGCTTTTTTTTCGGAAATGACGTCTGAAAGCCGGCGGGAGAACCTGCTGTAAGTTTCCGGTGTGTTATCCATCGTCAGCGTAGCGGTATGTTCGAGGAAGGGGATCAGCCCTTCGATCATTTTAAGTTTTTCGCGCTTGGCGATGATGTCCTTGTCTTCTTCTTTGGCCTCGAAATAGGCCTCCGAGTTGTCGAACATGGTTTCCATCGCCTTGTTGAGGTTGTTACAGTCAAGGTGGAACATTCCATAGGAGTGCTGATAAATCTTGAACAGATCCAGCACGATGTCCTTCAGCTGGAGCAGACGCGGGTGAGAACGTAGCGTTTGGGAGAAGAGCTTGAATACATCTTCATATTCTTCCTTGGGTTTGGCGGTTTTGGCGGTTGGAATCTGCGAATAGGAGGATACCGTGTGGGTGATGGAATCGTCGCCTTTCTCGCGCATCGAAGGGTTTTTGGCCATCTGGCACATCGCCCGGATATCCTCAAGCTGCTCCATGATTTCCCCTTCCTTGTTGTGCGCATCCCGTTGGGCGAACTGAACATTGCTTTCAGCCTCGCTGTAGTCGAAGGAGGAGACAACACTTTGTTTGATCCGGGATTCAACCGCGCTGCGGGTGTGAGTTCCCAGGACACCGGAGAGACGTTTTTTCAGACGTTCACGCGCTTCCATGGCGATGTGGTATATGCTGGCATAGCGTGCCTCGGTTTCCTTGAACTCCACGTATTGCCGTATGTTATTCTCCAGGCTGTCGATCTTTTGCAGAAATGTCTGTGAGAAAGACAGGAACGGCCCGGCAAACGCCATATTTTCCTCGGCCGCCAGCGTCATCGTGGCCAACGCCTGCTTGTAGGCAACGATCTTGTTGTCAACCGTGCGTACGCTGCGGGAAATGCCCTCAAGGATATTGGCGATACTGGCAAACGACTGATGAATCTGCTTGGTGGTTTTTAGAATATCGATCAGTTTGCGCAGCATCGTTTCTTCGCCGCTCGTGTGCAGGAACAGTGCCTGCAAGCTTTGCTTGGCGTCTTCCAGCTGATCGAGCCGAAGTAAGGCGTGCTCCTCGATGAAATAAAGCGCGGTCAGCGAGATGAATGCCTCGCGATGCTGGGGCGCAGCGGGTTTGTCTTCGAGCTTCATGGCGCATGCCGATGGGTGTGGCGTATCCGGATGGGTCCGGGCAATAGTGGTAAAGTCAGACCCGGGTACATTGCCCTGACGTTCCTTCATCATTAATATAGCACTGCCGCCCCGAGACCCGTGCACAGTATGTTTTATCGGGGTTTCCCGGCGGGGATTGAACTTGCCAGGCACCGGCCCCATCTAACAGACTCGGAAAAGAATGGTTTTTTACCGGAGAATCAAAGTCCATGAAACGTATATCGTTGTTCATCATAACCAATATTGCCGTGCTGCTGGTGCTCAGCGTCTCGGCGAGCATCCTGACCCGAGCCCTTGGCATCGAGGAGATACCCGGAGGGCTTAATCTTCAATCCCTGATCGTGTTCGCGGCCGTGCTCGGTTTCGGCGGTTCATTTATCTCGCTCGCCATGTCCAAATGGATGGCTAAGCGAGCCACCGGCGCGACGGTGATTGAGCAGCCGCGCAACAGCACCGAGCAATGGCTGTTTGAAACCGTCCGGCGCCAGGCCAAGCAGGCCGGCATCGGCATGCCGGAGGTGGCGGTGTACGACGCCCCGGACATCAACGCCTTCGCCACCGGCATGAGCCGCGATTCCGCGCTGGTCGCGGTCAGCACCGGTCTGCTGCATGGCATGGACAAGAGTGAAGCCGAGGCGGTGCTGGGCCATGAAATTACCCACGTGGCCAACGGCGACATGGTCACGCTGGCGCTCATTCAGGGCGTGTTGAATACCTTTGTCATCGTGCTGTCGCGCGTGGTCGGTTATTTTGTCGATCGCGTATTACTGAAAAATGAGCGCGGCACCGGGGTCGGATTTTTTGTCAGCAGCCTGGTTGCGCAGATCGTGCTGGGCGTCTTTGCCAGCATGATCGTGATGTGGTTCAGCCGCCAACGTGAATTTCGTGCCGACTCGGGCGGGGCCAGACTCGCGGGCCGCGAGAAAATGATCGCCGCGCTCGAACGCCTGAAATCCGCGCACGAACCGGTTCAGTTGCCCGACCAAATGGCGGCGTTTGGCATCGCGGGCCGGCGCGATGGTGGCTGGAAGCGCCTGTTTATGTCGCACCCGCCGCTGGATGAACGTATCGCTGCCCTGAAACAGGCGCGATAATCCTCCGAACAAAAATCAAACCCGCCGTGCGCCAGCACGGTGGGGTTTTTTGTCACACATGGCTTCAGCGGCAAAGCGGCAGCGCCAGGGCCTGGAGTATCTCGCCGCTATCTCGGTTCTGCACGAAGACAGCAACACCGAGGTCGTCTTGCTTCCAAGACTCGTCTAACGCAATCGGTTGTGCGTAACGTGCCGCGCCGCTCTCGTCCAACAACGTGGGCCCGATCAGTTGGCGCACAACATAATCATGGCGCAGCGTAAGACCACGGTTTTCTCCGGCCTCGATGCGGCCAGCAAGGTTGTTTTCATACAGCGCGACATACATCTCGGCCGGGCCGCGGTAGTCTTTGGTCTTGGCATCGGCGGTGACCATGACTTGGCGTGCATCCCGCGACAGTTGCAGCGAGACATGCGCGCGCGACGGCATGACGTTGATACGCCGGACGGCCGTCTCGGTGGAATAGCGCCAGCGCGGTAGATCGCGCCCGCTTAAAATAACTTGAGGCGTGTACACGGTGCGCTGCTTGTTGATCTTCGCCAGGGCGTATTGACGCAGCGTGAATGTCTTCTGGGAGAAGGGATCTTCCCATCCCGAGTCGTTCCAGTAATCCACATGCAGCGCCAACGGCACCACTTGATTCGCCGCCAGCCCGCTGGAGCGGAAACCCGTCAGCCATTGGTCAGCGGGCGGGCAGCTGCTGCAACCTTCCGACGTATATAGCTCGAGCAGTGCCGTCGTGAAATTTCCACTTTTACCCGAGCAGGATGCCGCGGCCAGTGTCGTCCCGGAGGTGCCGGCGAGCAGCCCGATGATGAGCAGTAAGGTTTTGTTTCGCATGGGTGTCGATATTTTGCAGATATTACCGCGGGTTTATGGGCGACGTGACTTTTAGTCCACCATCCGAACTATAGGTTCATTTTTTTGCCAGGCGGGCAACTATCCTGCAATGGCGGTGCCCCTAAATGGGCGGATACCCTGGACGGCCGATACCAAGGAACCATGCCGATCGAAAAGCCCAGCGATATTCTCGCTTGCGAAATTACACCGAAAGCAGTTTACCTGGATCGTCGCCGATTTATGTGCGCCGCGGTCGCCGGGAGCGCCCACCAAGGTTCTGCATCGCGGGCGCCAGCGGCTTGCGCATCTTGAGCGCGTCCGCTCCGTCATCGTAAAACCGCTCGATCTTACCGATCGCTTGGAAGCCGGCTTTCCGGTAGAAACCGACGACCAAGTTATTATCCGGCCGCACTTCCAATTGCAGTTCGCGGCAGCCATGTTCGCCGGCGGCGGCGGCGGCGGCCGCCATGAGCGATCGAGCAATGCCTTGGCGCTGATAATCGGGACGAACCACGAGCGAATAGAGGCGCGCGCTTGGCGCACCTCGCCGGTACAGCACGACCGCATTCCCGACCAAATCGCCGGCGATATCGCACACCCAGATATCCGCGTGGCCTTTATGTATGAGATGGCGAAAGCTCGAACGGCTGATACGGTCCGAGGGAAAATATTGTTCGAGTTGAGTCAGTGCGCCGAGATCGTTGGAATTGGCAATGCGTATATTCATGGCGCGCCTACGAAATATCAAAGCGGGGAATTGTGCCGCAAGGTGATTTTTTCGCCGAACAGCGCCGGCCGGTAGCTCATTTTCACCCGCCGCAGGTTTTCAAGACCCAGGTCGTCGCCGACGTTGATAAACGTGCAATTGGAGAGATCCTTGGCGAATTCGCGGAACAGGTACTGCGCCGAACCGGGGATGGCGAAGTTGGTTTTTTCAACCAGCACGTTGGCCACATCCGGCGTGATGCATTCTCCGAAAGTAAAACCTTCCAAGCGGTTGTTGATGAACAGGCATAGCCCGCGCAGGCCGAGGGTGTCGTAATGGGCCAGCGCGCGCTCGATGGCCTGGCGCTCCTGCTCGACGGTATAGAAGAAATCGGCGATGGTTTCTCCGGACATATACTTGATGCGGTTGCGCAACCAGGTGTTGATGAGTTCGCGGATGCCGTCCCAGTGTTGTGGACCGAGTTGTTCGAGGCGATGATCGAGGTAGGTCCGGCGGAACTGGTTAATCTCGCTGCGCTTGGTTTTATAGGCGTTGCCTTTAAGCTGAATCAGATCGTCGGTGCGATAGATATAGTCAGGCAAGCTGCGCTCGACCATCCAGCGATCATCGGCCGGATCGAGCAGGTTCATGAAATCACGGTATACGTATTCCACCACGCTGAAATAACGCGTCGGATTGTATCCATCCATGATGCGAAAACAGGCCGCGAGTGCGGCCAGCTGGCGTGCCGCTGCCCCCATCGGCGGTAACAGCATGGTCAGGCAATTGCCATTCAGGCTGAAAAGACAGAAGCAGTCCTCGATAATCTGGTAGAAACCGCTTTTTTGCGAGAGCCAAATGATGTTGTTGGCGAACGTGTAATCGGAAAGCGGTGCTTCAATAAACTGGGCGTAGCGGTCGAACAGCGTTTTGGCTTCTATCGTGAAGGGGTAAAGCCGGTGGTTTTCGATCGCGAGATAATGGCGCGGAAAAAGTTGGTTGTTAGGCAGGCCGAGAACATGGGCGGGTGCAAGTGGTTTTTGGCCGGCAACAAGATTGTCCGGTTGGTCTAGCGGAGGTTCTTCGTTCTGGCTGAGCACTTATTTCTCCTGGTTAATTAATGAACCGCTGACCGTTATGCAGGTCGACACGGGGCTAGGCAAAGGGGAATCATGGTTGGCGCCGGGTAACAGACAGGCGCGCGACAGTTTCAGTCGCTAGTGGCGATGCCAGTGAATGCAGCGCAGAATTAACTTTCAGAAACAATCGCTTGTGTTTGGAATGTGGCACTGTTGGTACCTTTATAGGATTAGCCTTGCCAGCAATAAAGCGAAATGAAATGATTGACACGATAAAATAAATTGCTCGAAAGAGATGGATATTGACCTCCTTAAGACCTTCCTTGAAGTCTATCGCACCCGTCACTTTGGCCGCACCGCGGAGAATCTGTACCTGACCCAATCGGCGGTCAGCGCGCGTATTCGTTTACTCGAAGAGACGCTGGGCGCGCCGCTCTTTACCCGCACGCGCAATGATATTCAGCTGACAACCGCCGGCACACGGCTACTGAAATACGCTGACACCATCCTGAATGCGTGGAACCGTGTACGTCAGGACTCCGCCCTCGGAGAGGAAGCCAAAATATCATTGGCCATTGGAGGCGCCTACAGTTTGTGGGATATCCTGCTCCAGGACTTGACGCACCGGCTTTATAGCGAGCTGCCCCACGTGGTACTGCAGGCCGAGGCCCATGGCCCGGAAGTGCTTATCCGCCGGTTGCTCGACCGCGCGCTCGACATCGCGTTCATGTTCGAGCCGACACAGATGGCGGAGCTTGAGGTGCGCGAGATCGCGTTGATTAAATTGATCATGGTGGCCGACCGCCCCGATCTCATGGCCCGCGAAGCCGTGGGTAACGGCTATATCATGACCGATTGGGGCACATCGTTTGCCGTAGCGCACGTGCGGCACTTCCCCGATATCCCGCCGCCCGCGATCCGCATGGGTCTCGGGCGCATGGCGCTGGCTTTTCTCCTGCACAATGGCGGCGCTACTTACCTGGCCGAGCAGATGGTAGGCGAATACCTGCATTCCGGGCGCCTGCACCGCGTGGAGGATGCACCGGTAATCGACCGTCGCGTCTATGTCGTGTATCCGCTGGTGAGCGAGCGTCAGGCCCTGCTGGAACAGGTGCTGGGTCTCCTCAAGCCGGCCTACTCGCCCCCGGAGGCGGCATGTCGCGCCGATGTCGTACCGATGCTTTGAGCCGGCCGTTCCCGTCTTTCACGGCCGCTTTTGTTGCGGTGCCGGATCCCCGTATTATTTGCTTTATTTAGAGGAGTTTAAATTGGAACCGATGTTTCACGGAACAACGATTTTATCGGTGCGCCGCCGCGACCTCGTCGTTATTGGCGGCGACGGCCAGGTGACCATGGGCAATACCGTTATGAAGGCCAATGCGCGCAAGGTTCGCCGCCTGTACAAGGATCAGGTGATCGCCGGATTTGCCGGCGGCACCGCCGATGCCTTCACGCTGTTCGAGCGTTTCGAGGGCAAACTGGAAAAGCATCAGGGCCAGTTGGTGCGCGCCGCCGTGGAATTGGCCAAGGATTGGCGTACCGACCGAATTTTACGCCGCCTCGAGGCGCTGCTGGCCGTGGCGGACAAAACCGCTTCGCTCGTCATCACCGGCCAGGGCGACGTCATCGAGCCGGAGGGCGGGCTCATCGCCATCGGCTCCGGCGGGCCCTATGCCCAGGCCGCCGCCCGCGCCCTGATGGAAAATACCGAGCTCGATGCGCACGCCATCGTTGAGCGGGCATTGAATATTGCCGCGGACATCTGCATATATACCAACCGCAATCTGACCATTGAAGAGTTAAACTTCTAAAGTTGCCGCAGAGATCATCGAGGACACAGAGAGCGGAATGGAGGCTATTTGCAGTTGGAATACTTACCTTCTCCGTGAGCTCGGTGGCCGAAATTCTTAGTTATATATACAGAGACAAATATGTCGGAAATGACCCCACGGGAAATCGTTCAGGAACTGGACAAACACATCATTGGCCAGGCCGCCGCCAAGCGCGCGGTGGCGATCGCGCTGCGCAACCGTTGGCGTCGCGCCCAGGTCAAGGATGAAACCATGCGCGCCGAAATCACGCCCAAGAATATCTTAATGATCGGTCCCACGGGTGTTGGCAAAACTGAAATCGCGCGTCGCTTGGCCAAGCTGGCCAACGCCCCGTTTATCAAGGTCGAGGCGACCAAATTCACGGAAGTGGGTTACGTCGGACGCGACGTGGACTCGATCATTCGCGACCTCATGGACATGGCGGTGAAAATGACGCGCGTCGAGGAAATGACCAAGGTTCGTGCCGTGGCCTCCGACGCCGTTGAGGACCGGATTCTCGATATTCTTATTCCGCCGGCGCGCGAGGTTGGTTTTGCCGTGGGCGAGGAGTCGCGTCCGAACGAGGGGGCGGCGCGCCAGATGTTCCGCAAAAAACTGCGCGAAGGTTCCATGGACGATCAGGAGATTGAAATCGAGATTTCCGCACCGGCGATGGGGGTTGAGATCATTGCGCCACCGGGCATGGAGGAAATGACCAGCCAGTTGCAGGGCCTGTTTCAGAACATGGGGGGCCGTCGTGCCCGTCCGCGCAAGGTGAAAATACGCGAGGCGAAAAAGTTGCTCACCGAGGATGAGGCCGCGCGTTTGATCGACGAGGAAGACATCAAGGGGCGAGCGCTTGCTCGCGTCGAGCAGCATGGCATAGTGTTCCTTGACGAGATTGACAAGATCGTCGGCCGTTCCGAGAGCCGTGGCCCCGATGTTTCGCGCGAGGGCGTGCAGCGCGACTTGCTGCCGCTCGTGGAAGGTTGCACGGTTTCAACGAAACACGGCATGGTCAAGACCGACCATATTCTTTTTATCGCCTCCGGCGCGTTCCACCTGTCGAAGCCTTCGGACCTGATACCGGAAATGCAGGGGCGACTGCCCATCCGTGTCGAGCTCGATCCGCTGACGGCCGAGGACTTTGAGCGCATCCTGACGGAACCGGACGCCTCGCTCACGGAACAGTACAGCGCATTAATGGCCACGGAAGGGCACGTGCTTGAATATACCGCCGACGGGGTTCGCCGCATTGCCGAGGTGGCGTGGCAGGTGAATGAACGTACCGAGAATATCGGCGCGCGCCGATTGCACACCGTCATGGAGCGATTGCTTGAAACGGTTTCGTTCGAAGCGGCCGATCGCGGCAGCGAAAAAACCAGGATTGACGCGGCTTACGTGGACCAGCATTTGGGCAGTCTCATCGGCAACGAGGATCTCATGCGCTATATCCTGTAGCTGTAGCGGTTGTTGACCTGGTTCGCGATTTTCCCGCTCTTGAAATCTCCCGCGCTGTCCCCATTAAAAAAACGCAAAGCAAAACGGACGGGGTTTACTGGAACCAGTCCAAAATTGCCGAATAACCGTTTAATTTTTGCCGGAGGTGTTTTATGACCAGACTGGTACGACGTGAAGACCGGACCCCGCTGACCCGCTGGGGACTATGGGACAATGATATTGATCGGATGTTTCAGGGCTTCCTGAGCCCGATGCGCTGGGTGGAAGAGGCGCGCGGCGAAGACCTGTTCCCGGCCATGGACGTGAAGGAACGCGATGACGCGTATGTCATCGTGGCGGATGTTCCCGGCGCCAAGAAAGAGGACATTGACGTGACCCTGGAAAACGGCATTCTGACCATCACTGCCGTAACCCAGAGCGAGAAGGAAGAGAAGCAAGGCGAACGCGTGCTGCGCCAGGAACGCCGCTACGGCAAGTATGTCCGCAGCCTGCGTCTCGGAACCCAGATCGACGAGAAACAGGTCAAGGCCAACTATAAGGACGGGGTGCTGGAGTTGACCCTGCCCAAGGCCGAGGAAGTGAAGCCCAAGAAGATTACAGTGGATGTCGCATAATCCCACTATCGCCGGGAAGGAACCCGGATAAAGAAAGGCCGCGTACGCGGCCTTGCTTTTTTGGACAACATGCATGCTGACTTTGACGTGAATATGCGCTAACTTTTCTCCCTGAGATGGCAAATCCCGTCGGAATAACAAGGTATACATAATGACGCTGACCCCTCAATCCGCCGCTGACCGCGCGCGCATCCTGACTGAAGCGCTGCCTTATATTCAGCGTTTTCAGGGAAAAACCATCGTGATCAAGTACGGCGGCAACGCCATGGTGGATGAAAATCTGAAGCGCGGGTTTGCGCGCGATGTCGTGTTGATGAAACTTGTCGGCATGAATCCCGTAGTCGTTCACGGCGGCGGCCCGCAGATCGGCAAGCTCCTCGAAAAAATCGGGAAAAAAAGCGAATTCATTCAAGGCATGCGCGTCACCGATAGTGAGACCATGGACGTGGTTGAAATGGTGCTGGGCGGGCTCGTCAACAAGGAAATTGTTAGTCTCATCAGCCAGCACGGCGGCAAGGCCGTCGGGCTTTCGGGCAAGGACGGCGGGCTTATCCGCGCGCGGAAAATGGTGCTCCAGAGAGCACGCGCGGATGAAAAATTACCGCCCGAAATTATCGATATCGGCCACGTGGGCGAGGTCAGCAGTATCGATCCCAGGCTGGTGGCGTTGCTCGATACCGGCGATTTCATCCCGGTGATCGCGCCCATCGGCGTGGGCGAAGACGGCCAGACCTACAACATCAATGCCGACGTCGTCGCCGGCAAGCTGGCGATCACGCTCAAGGCGGAGAAACTCATGCTGTTGACCAACACGACCGGCGTGCTGGACAAGGAAGGCAAGCTGCTTACGGGTCTTTCGATCGCGCAAGTCAAGGAGTTCATCGCCGATGGCACGATCCACGGCGGTATGCTGCCCAAGGTCAATTGCGCGCTCGACGCGGTCGGCAGCGGGGTGAAGTCCGCGCACATTATCGACGGGCGTGTGACGCACGCCGTGTTGCTTGAAATCTTTACCGACGAAGGTGTCGGCACGCTGATTAAATCCTGACCGCTCCATCATGGCCAGACCGCGACGCGGCGAACGCCGTCAACTGATTCTCGAGGTGCTGGCGCGCCTGCTGCAGGAAACTCAGGGCGAGCACATTACCACGGCGCAACTGGCGCGCGCCGTCGGCGTCTCCGAGGCGGCGCTCTATCGCCACTTTCCCAGCAAGGCCAAGATCTTCGAAGGTCTGCTGGAGTTCATCGAGGAAACGCTTTTCACCCGCATCAACCGTATACTCGTGGAAGAATCCCGCGCCGAAGCGCGCATCCAGAGCATATTGTTTCTTGTTCTTGGTTTCGCCGATAAGAACCCCGGCATGGCGCGTTTGCTGTACGGTGACGTGCTGGTGGGGGAAACCGAACGCCTGCGCAAGCGTGTGGCACAGATTTATGAGCGTATCGAAACCCAGTTGAAGCAGGTCCTGCGTGAGGCCGAGGTGAATGAAAATTTGCGTGTTCCGGTTACCGATGTCGCGGCTCTTCTGCTTGCCATAATGGAAGGTTCCATTACTCGTTTTGTCCGTAGTGAATTTCATTCCTCTCCCGTGGCAGGATGGGAGCGGCAATGGGAGATGATACGCAAGAGTGTGTTTGGTAAATAATATGTCCCGCGCCACAATCCCGAGTCAGTGCGACCGGTTATGCAGCCAGTGACTCAGATCGCTGGCGGGCATCGGCTTGGAGAACAGGAAACCCTGGAGTTCGTGACAATCGCGCTCGCGAAGAAATGCCAGTTGCTCTTCTGTCTCTACCCCTTCCGCAATGACGTTCATGCCGAGGTTCGCAGCCAGCGCCAAGATGGCGTTGGTGATGGCGACGTCGTCCCGTTTCTTAGGAACGCCTTGGATAAAATTTCGGTCGATCTTGATAGTATGTATCGGAAAGCGCTTGAGATAGGAAAGCGGTGAATAACCGGTACCGAAGTCGTCCAGGGCGATACTGACGCCACGCTCGACCAGTGAGCTCAGCATTTTCGCGCTCCCTTCCGTGTCTCGAATAAGCACGCTTTCGGTGATTTCCAGCTCCAAGGCACGCGGGTCCAGTCCCGTTTCCTGCAATATATCCCCAAGACTTTGCGCGAAATCTTTCTGTAACAATTGTCTCCCCGATATGTTGACGGCCATGCGCAGGTCGCTGTGTCCGTGGGTTCGCAGCGCTTTGATCTGGCGGCAGGCGGTACGCAAAATCCAGTCGCCGACGGGCACGATTAACCCGGTTTCTTCCAGGAAGGGAATGAAAGACAAGGGCGGCTGCAGCCCTTTTTCCGGATGATGCCAGCGCACTAAGGCCTCGAGACAGCTTACTCCCGTGTTGGTGATATTAACCACGGGTTGGTAATGGATAACAAATTCGCCTTGTTTCAGCGCCCGATGCAGGTCGCTGTCCAGTTTCATGCGCTCCATGGCCCGGGTGTTCAGTGCTTGTGTGTAGAACTGAAAGGCGTTACCACCGTCATTTTTGGCTTGATGCATGGCGCTCTCGGCATTCTTGATCAGGCTGTCGCCATCGATCCCGTCCACCGGATAAACGCTGATCCCGATACTGGCCGTTACATACACGTCCTGTCCCTGCCATTGGAACGGCGCGCCAAACCGGCCGATAAGTTTTTGCGCGACGGACGAAATATGCTCGGCCATGTCGAGCCCTTCAAGCAGTATCGTGTACCGGTCACCGCTATACCGGGCGACAGTGTCGCTTTTACGCACCGAGTCGGCAATGCGCGCACCGGCGTCTTTCAGCAATTGATCGCCGGCTTCATAGCCGAACGAGTCGTTCAGCCGTTTGAATTGATCCAGATCGAGGAATAATACACCCAGTTTTTTTCCTTCACGTTCGGTTCTGCGGATAGCGTGACGTAACCGCTCCTGGAACAATGGGCGATTGTTTCGGCCCGTTACGCTGTCGCACCAGGCCAGGCTGGAAGCAGATTCTTGCTCCGCTTGGTGTTCCGAGAGATTCTGGATGATGCCCATCCACAGGCGCCGATCGCCCAGGTTGATGGGGGTGAGGTCCAGCAATACCGGAAGCCGGCGGCCATCCTTGTGCAAGGCATGGGTAGCGAAAGCAGGTTTCGCCGAATTTGAACCGATGAGCGCCGGATTGGCGTGTGATTGAATCGGCCATTGCCGGTCAAACTCGGGCAGTAGATATCCAATCGGCTGGTTTAGTAATTCCTGTAGCAGGAAACCGAACGACTTCTCGCAATGCAGGTTGATTCCTTCAATACGCCGTGCCTCGTTGACGAGTATCAGCGGGCGATCAACGCCGTCTAACACCTGACGGCGTTGCCCGTTGCTGGCTATAGCCAGCGAGGGCAAGGGTTTTCGGTTATTCCTCCTGTCCTGATAGCCGATTATCTCCGCCAGAGTGATCATGACGCATAACGGTTTATCCATGACGTCTTGCACGAGGGCCGCGCTGAGCATGACGCTTAAGGATTTTCCGTCTTGGCACAGGAACGGGGCTTCCTTATGGCAGTATTGTGGTGCGCCCATGACCGCTCCATCGAGCATGTTATTCACGTCTTTGACCTTGTCTCCGGGTATGAAACTCAGAAAATCCCGGTGGCTGATGTCCTGGCTGTCGTACCCAAAGAGCTTGGCAAAAGCGGGATTGGCGATGAGGATTTTTCCTCGCAGATCGGCCAAGACCAGCCCGGTCGACGCGTTGAGAAAAAACAGCTTGAACGGCAAATTAAGGATTTGTTCCTCAGCCATGACGCCCCCGCGCTTTGCTGCACGGTGCGTGATACTCAAAAATAATCTCTCCGGCACAACCCAGATTGTCGCGCCGCGGTAAGGCGTCAGCCTTTAGTAACTCGTGCAGGCCGCAATGGAGCTGCAACACCCCGTCTTTCGTCCACTCCGCCCCGCAGGAGGTGCGCATGCCGCCCGCGTTGGCTTTGTCGCCCGACCGAGAGCAGGCGGCGGGTTTGTCTTGAATGTCAGGACCCATTGCACGAATGAGGCGGGCAATATCCGTTTCGCCCCCGCTAACAGCACGGCCGTTGATGATCGCCCAGTCATATCCATTGCTGAGCAACTCGATAATCGCACGGACACCATCCGCACAATGGGTGATCT
>JAUSDQ010000100.1 GCA_030650525.1 Sulfuricaulis sp. | reverse complement strand
GTGAAAAGCGCCATCGGGCTCGGCACCGAACTCCCGTTCACGAGGATGAACCATCGCGGCAGGTTCACGTCGGTAGTCAAGACCAGCGGTAATGCGGTCGCCTCCGCAAACGGTCTCGCCGCTGTAGATGTCGCGCTTGCTGCCGGAGACCCGCTGCTGCCCGACGAACCGCAACCCGATTCCGCAGCCATTGCGGCTGCCACTATGATCAATAGCGGTAACAATCCGCAGGTGGAGTGATGGCGACTTTTATCTGCGTGACTTGGCGACATCTTCAGCTCTTCTCCGATGGAATCCTGATAACCGTTCGCTGGATAGGGAAACGCCGCGTTCCGTTTGGTGCTGCTTCTCGGCCCGCGGGTCTCACTCCCCAAGAGTTGGCTTCACCTCTTTAGCCGGCAGCAGCGCACTTTATTGGATTTCAACCGGAGCGTCAAGAGTACAGTGCATTAGAGGTGCAACATATACACTACTAGTGTAATGTACTTGATGGGTCGCCAATGAAGAAGCGTATCGATGGCCGCACCGCCAAAGGCCTGCGGGTCAGGGAACAGGTCCGCGAGAGCATCCTGACCGCGCATATCGATCTGATCCGCAGCGGGGTTCCGGCGCCGACCGCCCGCGAAACCGCTGAGCGGGCCGGAATGTCGCTCCGCGCCATCTTCAACCACTTTCCCGATCTGCGCGCGCTGCGGCTTGCTTCGTTCAATCGCGCGCAAGCGCAGAGCAGCGAGTTCTTTTCCGAAGAAATTCTGGATCGCGGTTCCGCCGCGGAGAGACTCGAACTCTTCGTGCACAAGCAAACGCGGAGGCTGGAATACGTGACGCCGTTTCACCGCACCGCCGCGATGGTTGAGAGTGTCGATCCGGATGTGGCGGAAGCGATGAAGCGGGCGCGCAGTGCGGCCTTGCGCGATTTGGAAAAGACTCTCCGTCCCGCCCTCACCCATTTCTCTCGCAGCGAAAAGCGCGACCTGCTGACAAGGTTGCACATGGTCTGTTCCTGGGGTGCGTGGGAATTACTGCGCGCGCACTATCGCCTGTCCCCCAGGCGCGCGCGCGCCATCATCACCAGCGTGGCATTGACCGTCCTTGCCGCAGCCGAGCGACGCGTCCACGCACCTCAAGCGGCAACGGTTCACCCGCCGACAACCACCGGGCGGACCGGAGAATCGCTAATCGCCGGCGTCGTCGACGATGTCGTTGTAGGGAGCGATTAAAGCGCAGCGAGTCACGCAGCGGTTCGTGCTGATCTACGGTGCCATGTTAGCTCGAGATTCGCACGAATGGCACCAGCATCGCCGTGTTAGTTGCATAGGCGTCATAGACGCCTTCGCCCAGTTCTGCGCGCAAGAAGCGCTCCTCCCGTCGCGCCTTTGTGTAAAAGGCGAGGGTTATAACGGCGGCACCCAGCAACGCGAATGAGGTTCCTTTCTCGATCGCGGTTGCGAACGCGGCAAGGATGAGGCCCGAATAGATCGGATGGCGCACGAGGCGATAAGGACCGGTATTTACGACATAGTGACCGGCCTTCTTCGTCACCCCCCAGTCCGACCAAAGACGGCCCAGGTGAATGCGCGCCCACCAGGTGAACAAAAATCCAACGACCGTCAGCGCGACCAAAATCCAGTTCAGCGCATCGCCGAGGCACCAAAGCTGCGTCTGCGCGTAGTAGTGGTGGCTCGCTGGAAACGCAAACAGCAGGATCGAGCCGACGCCAATGAGAG
>JAUSDQ010000097.1 GCA_030650525.1 Sulfuricaulis sp. | reverse complement strand
CGCAGAAGAAAAATCCCGACGTGCCGGAACTGGTGCGCGGCAAGACCGGGCGCGTGACCGGCCATCTCGTGGCGCTGCTCACGCTCATGAAGGCGCAGCCGCTGGCCTACAACAAGGACAACCAGGAAGACAAGGAACCGGTGTTCGACACGCTCGATACCGTGCTCGGCAGCCTGCGGGTGTTCGCCGGGATGATCCCGTCCATGCAGGTCCGGCGCGACAACCTGCTGCGCGCCGCGGTCATGGGCTATTCCACCGCCACCGACCTCGCCGATTACCTGGTGCGCGCGGGCGTGGCCTTCCGTGACGCCCATGAAATCGTGGGCCAGGCCGTGCGCCTGGCTATCGATACCGATCGCGACTTGGCGCAGATCGACCTCGATGAATACCAGAAGTTAAGTTCGGCGATAGGGAAGAATGTGTACCAGGTGCTGACGGTGGAAGGCTCGCTCAAGGCGCGCAATCATATAGGCGGCACCGCGCCCTCGCAGGTACAGGCGGCGGTCAGGCGGGCGCGCAAGCGGCTGTCGCGTCTGAAGCTGGATTGATTTGCCGATGAACCCAAAACTCATGATGGCCCTGCGCGATTTTCTGGGCGCCCGGCCGACGCCGCGCGCGGGAACAGAAGCGCAAGACTATTATCGCCGCGCGGCTGATCGGCGCGCGCGGCAAGATCGGCGTGGACAGTTCTGGGAAGACCATTCGGCGCGCACGCCCACCCGGGATGAGCAGCGGGCCCAGTACGTCACGCGCCTGCTTTTCTGGGCGCTGGGTCTGGCCTACTTCAACCTCGGCGGCGCGGCATATACCAGCGAGTGGGTGAGCCTTGCGCTGGTTAACACCATGCTGTTCCTGTATGGCGCGCAGATCGTGTTTTTCATGTGGCACGCCCTGCGCCGGTTGCATGCGCCGTGGCGCTGGCACCTCACCATGTGGCTCGACCTGTTCGCGGCATCGATGGCCATTCTGGCCGATCCCGCGGTTATCTCCCCCGGGTTCCTGGCTTATCTCATGGTGATCCTCGGTAACGGCATGCGTTATGGACTGCGTCTGTTCGCGGAGGCCGTGATCGGCAGTTTTTTGTGCGCCCTGTTCGTCATCGGACTGCGCTACCTGGACTACCTTAGCGCATTTTCCATAAGCGCGATTTTCTTCCTGCTGTTCTTCAGCATCATCGTGCTTTATTCGTATTCGCTGACGGCGAATATCGAGAGGGGCAAGCGAAAGCTGGAGGCGGAGCGTAACAACGATCACTTGACCGGGCTGCTCAATCGACGCGCACTGCATGAACAGGTCGAAGACCTGTTCAAGGAATTGGGTCAGCGCGGGGAAACCATTGTCGTGTTATTCGCCGACCTCGACCGCTTCAAGGCGATCAACGATACCCAAGGACATCATGTCGGCGACCGTGTGTTGGCGGAAGTCGGCCGGATGATCGTGGCCAAGGCGCGCACTTCGGACCTCGTGGCGCGTTACGGAGGCGATGAGTTCATTCTGATCCTGCGGGAAACGGATCTCGCCGGCGGCGCGCTGGTGGCGGAACGTCTACAACGATCGCTGGCCAGTTGGTCGCGCAGCAATAACATCGACACGAGCTTTTCCATCGGCCTCGGCCAGTATCCGGATCACGGCGATAATCTGGCGGCCGTTATCGAACGCGTCGACCACGCTATGTATCGCAGTAAACAGTCGCACGGTCGCGGCGGGATACTGCAGGTGGGGCAGGTCATGATGGCGCAAGTGTAAACCTAGACCGCGATCGTCAAAGCCATGGAAACCTTGGATGACCTCAAGCAACGCCTGCGCGAGTTCGCGCGCGAACGCGACTGGGAGCAGTTTCACTCGCCGAAAAATCTTTCGATGGCGCTGATCGTTGAGGCGGCTGAGTTGGTGGAGCATTTCCAGTGGCTGACAGAGGCGCAGAGCAAGAAGCTTCCCGAAAAAACCCTGCACGAAGTCGAGCAGGAAATGGCGGATGTCTTTATTTATCTCAACCGCATGGCCGACCTGTTGGGCGTGGATTTGATGGACGCCGCGCGCCGCAAGATCGAACTCAACGCCAAGAAATATCCGGCGCACGAGGTTCGCGGCAAGGCGGATAAGCGATAGGAGTTGGCGCCCCTTCGTGTCACTTGGTAAACTTTCCAATCGGGACCAAGCTGCGCTGCGGCGGACTATTAATGCTTTCTTGTTAAAGGTGCGGAACGCAGGAACCATACGAGGTGAACCATGGCTACACCGAAGCAAACCGCCAAAGATCTGATCGAACATTTGCCCGATCAGGCCTCCTGGAACGACATCATGTACGAGTTGTACGTGAAGCAGAAGATCGAGGCGGGTTTGAAGGCCGTGGCCGAAGGCCGCACCGTTCCGCACGAGGAAGTAAAGCGCCGGCTGATGGGTAAAAAGCAGGGCGCATGAGCATCACTTGGTCGGATGTCGCCGAAGCCGATCTCGACGACCTCTACGACTATATCGCCCGCGACGTTCCCTACTACGCCGAGCAGTTCGTCGACCGATTGATCGAAGCCGTCGGCGCGCTCAAGGATCACCCGAGGCTCGGAAGACGGGTACCGGAGGCGGACGACCGTGAGGACGTGCGCGAACTCATCTTCCAGGGCTACCGCATCATTTATCTTGTCGAGCCAGAACACGTGCACATCCTGACTGTCATCCACGGCAGCCGGGATGTGGCGGGGCAAGCCGCGAAGCCATGGGAGATCGGATAAGAATTCCCGCAATTCGTTTCACTCCTTGCGGGCTACTCGCTGTTAGGCTCGAAAGGAGGATGTCTCATGAAGCGAATACTTGTTCTTATGGCTGGTATCGGCGTGCTGCTGGCGACTAGCGTTGTGAACGCAGATTGTCGCTGTGTTTGTATGAATGGAAATGTCCAGGCCGTTTGTAGTAGCACGCTGGACGTTGAACCTGTCTGTTCGCCAAGAGTGTGCCCCATTACCCCGCCCTCAGTTGAACCGATACAACGGCCGCGCGTCCCTCCCGTCGGCACTACCAATTGCGTGCAGAGGCAGGTTTACAACGAGTACACACGTCAATACGAATGGAAAGAGGTTTGCTATTAAGCTTGTTGGCCGCACGGCTGACCAGAGAATGGAAGAAGAATGAAAAACGGATCACCGCGATTATCCAGGTCGATGCTGTCGGATACTTCCGGATGGTCGATACATTGGCGCTCAATAACCGGCACGGCTTAACTTTCTATTCCAGTTTATATTCTGTTGCTATTAGAATTCAAATGATTTCTAGAACCGGGCGTTCGATATGAAAAAGAAGAAGCACGGCGAAGAATACATTTCGTGTCTGAGTTTCAAGCAACCGATTGCCGATCTGGTCGATCGTCTATTGCAATTGCCTGTCCCCCCCCGATGACCCACCACGTAATCCTGAGGTGGGCTATGCGACCAGCTTAGTCGTTCTGTTGGTATTTCAATTTGAAGCGTGGATATCTAGGGCACGTTATTTTGACAAAAGAGCTCATGCAAACAATCGTGATAAGAAATATGTTCTCCCATGGATGAAGTCATTAAATGACCCCCAACTACAGCCGATTATTGATAGGTTGTTGGAGATATATTTTCTGAGGAATGCAATTATTCATAACCATGTTTGGACCTACACGCAGACCTGGGCTCAAGGAAGAGCGCACGATTCAAACTTTAATATTGACCTTACATGGCAAAGCAGTCCGAGCGAGATTAATAACATCGTCAAAGGTAAACTGCCCCTGCCGTCTTTCCCCCGCACGAAAAGATTAAATCTGATTGTTGCACCGACTTTTGTTGGCCGCCGAGAGGTGGCAGCAGTTTTCAAGACAGTGAAAGATGCTCTCAAAATCCTTGATGAGTTGGGACACGTTAAAATTGTTCCCAAAGTCCCTTATGTTCGTTCTGGCGGAAAGCTGAGTTTTCCATTTTGGAGTTTGATCGGTAGGGTTCAAAGCTCTTTTATCGTACAGAAGAATTAGCGCGGCAAAAGAGCGGGTCTTGAAAGCCACTTCTCATTTTTCAAGACCACTATGCCTTTGACCGTTCTGCCAGTCGTTGTGCCTTTATCGTTGTGAACTTGTGCGAGGTCTAAAATGCCATTGAGAAATATCTGCATGCGCGCTACGGGAAAACTGTTCTTAATATTGATGTTCGTCGCCGCAGTGGGTGCTTGTGACAAATCTTCGCCGCCGTCCTCGAAGCAGGAAGCCGCACCGTCAGCAGAAACGCGCTTGGCGCAATTGCAAAAGCAGGCGGATTCCGGCGATGCCGACGCACAATTTAACCTCGGGTTGATGTACCACAAAGGCGAAGGGGTGGCGAAGGATACTGCCAAGGCTATCGAGTTGTATCAAAAAGCGGCGGCGCAGGGAAATGCTGACGCACAGTACAACCTCGGGGTGATGTACGGCGAGGGCGAAGGTGTGACGAAGGATGACGCCAAGGCCATGGAGTGGTGGCAAAAGGCGGCGGCGCAGGGGCATGACAAGGCGCAGTACAACCTCGGGTGGATGTACGCCAATGGCGAAGGCGTGCCGAAGAATGTCGCCAAGGCCGTGGAGTGGTGGCAAAAGGCGGCGGCGCAGGGGGTTGCCGCCGCACAGTATGGACTCGGGGTGATGTACCGCGACGGCAGAGGTGTGCCGAAGGATGCCGCTAGGGCCATGGAGTGGTTTCAAAAGGCGGCGGCGCAGGGCAATGCCAAGGCGCATCTCTACCTCGGGATGATGTACCACAAAGGCGAAGGTGCACCAAAGGATGCCACTAAAGCCATGGAATTGTTTCAGAAAGCGGCGGCGCAGGGGCATGCTGGCGCACAAAAACAACTCGGGTTGATGTACTACAACGGCGAAGGTGTGCCAAAAGATGCCGCCAAAGCCGTGGAGTGGTATCAGAAAGCCGCAGCGCAGGGGGATGCTGGCGCACAGAGTATACTTGGAATGATGTACGATGGAGCCGGCCAAGTTGTGCCGAAGGATCGGGTGCTGGCCTATGCATGGGCCAATCTGGCTGCCGCACAGGGGGACGAAGACGCGAAAAAACTTCGCGGCTCAATCACATTGAGTTCAGTCCAACGCGCCGAGGCAGAACGTCTGTCTTCGAACTGGAAGCCGGGGCAGGTGTTGCGCCGCGAGGGCGAGTCGGCTTCGGGCGCCGACAATGCGACATCGGCGGGCGGGGTGCTGGCCAAGAAGGGTACCGGGACGGCTTTTGTCGTCAGCACGGAAGGCCACGTCGTTACCAACCATCATGTGGTGGCCGACTGCAAGGAGTTGCGGGTTCAGGGGCGCAGTGAATCGATACAGTTGATCACGCGCGACGCGGTCAGCGATCTTGCGTTGCTTAAAATGCCGGGCGAGACGCGCGCCCCGGCAGTGCTGGCGCCGGACCCGGCCAGCCTGCGGCAGGGGCAGGACATCGTGGTGTTCGGCTTTCCGCTCGACAGTGTGCTGTCCTCGGAAGGCAATCTCACGCCGGGGGTGGTGAGCGCAATCACCGGTCTTGGCAACAACAGCAACCAGATTCAAATCACCGCGCCTATCCAGCCGGGTTCGAGCGGCAGCCCAGTGATGGACAAGAAGGGGCATGTGGTGGGAGTGGTCAGCATGAAGCTCTCGGACGCGGCCATGGCAAAGGCAACCGGAAGCTTGCCGCAGAACGTCAATTTCGCGATCAGCGGGCAAACGTTGAAGGCGTTCCTCGATGCCAACAGGGTGTCCTACAAGACCGGCGGGTCGTTCTTCGCGTGGGAGAAATCGCTTGCCGATCTCGGCGACGAGGCGCGCAAATGGACGACAGTGGTGGAGTGCTGGAAGTAAGTACGCGTAGGATGGGTGGAGCGAAGCGAAACCCATCGTTATCGAAAATATGATTTCTGTTGGGTTTCGGCGCTGCGCGCCTCCACCCAACCTACATTTAGTCGTTACCGCTGCATCATCCGCCCCGGACGTTCCATGCGCTCCATGTTCTCCGGGCGTGACGGCCGCTCGCGATCGCGTCCTTCATCGTGTTCGTTGCGTTGGCGTTTTTGTCTGAATTGCTGCCGTTGCTCGGGCGACATGTTTTTCCAGCGCTCGCGCAACTCCGCACGCTTCTCCGGCGGCAGGTTTTTGAACCACTGATGTCTGCGGCGCAGGCGTTCCTGTTGTTCCGGGGGCAGTTCACGGAAACGTTCATAGCGTTGGCGCGCCCGTTCGCGTTGTTCCGGGGTCAGCTTCTGCCAGTGCGCGAAACGCTCGCGCGCCTGTTCGCGCTGTTCGGGCGTCATGGATTGCCAGCGCTTCGCGCCTTGCTGCAGGTGCTCGCGCCGCTCCGGCGGCAGGGTATCCCAGCGGTCCTGGAACGGTTTGAGTACTTTCTGTTCTTCTGCGCTGAGCTGGTTCCAGGTGGCGGGGGGGTTGTTGTCAGTGGCCCAGAGCGCAACCGGCCACAGTAGCAGCAGACAGAGAACCAGACGTCTATTTAGTCTCATAGGGTAGCTCCTCCGGCAGTTCCGGGAGTAATTCGGTATCAATGGCGGTCAGCACTTCGGTTCCGGAGGCAGCGTCGGTTTCAACACTTCCGAGAAACTCGATCAAATTCATGTCCGGCGGTGGCGCTGTTTCCGCCGCTGTGGCCGCCAGTGAAATCAGCAGCATGAGCCCGAAAGCGCGCCAATCAGCCGGAGCTGTCATTGCCGATGTTTTCCAGCCAGTCATAGAATTCCAGATCGGCGAAAAATTCAGGGTTGTCGCGCGCGGTGAGTAATTCGAGATCGTCGACGTTCGCTTGCTGGAAGGGTTTATAGCCCGGCGCGGCGAACCAGAGCAGGCCGGCGACGGCGAGCACGATACCGGCGGTGACGAAGCCACCCACCGGCAGCAGCCAGCCGGGACGCGCGCGCGCAGGCCGACGCAGGCCCGCTTCGATTGCCTGACGGCGTGAAGCGCGCAGGCGCGCGAGCGCACCGACGTCGAGATTTTTCTCTGCCTCGTCGAGCGTGCGTTTCGCGTGCTTCAGAAATTTTTCTTCGGGTTCCATTGTTACCGATAATCCTCCAGCTGTTCGCGCAGTGCGTGCACCGCGCGTGAGTAATGCGTCTTGACGCTGCCTTCCGAGCACTTCATCGCGCGCGCCGTTTGCGCGACATCCAAACCATCCCACACTCGCAGCAGGAAGGCCTGTTGCTGGCGCGGTGGAAGTTTGCGAATCGCCACCTCAAGCACTTCCATGGCCTGCTTGTCCTTGAGCTGTGCCGGCGGATCCCGACTGCCATCGTCGGCGATATTCTGTAGCGGATCGGCTTCGTCGTCCCCGTCCCGGCCGCCGAACCAGACACGCAAGCGGTTACGTACTTTACTGCGTCGGCGCCAGTCGCTGATGCGGCTTTGCAGGATGGTATGAAACAGCGGCCCCCACTCCGGTTCGCCGCGGCTGGCGTAACTGCGGACGAGCTGCAGCATGGCGTCCTGCACGATGTCATGCGCATCGTCCGCATTGCCGGTCGCGAACCGCGCCTTGAGAAATGCGCGCCGCTCCACGCCGGCGAGGAAACGATCCAGGGCTTGTGTCGGCTCCAGCGGAAAATCCTCTGTTGATTATTGCCGGCCACCCTGTTGGCGGCGTCATCCCGCCATTACATCAAGCTGGCCCGCGTCGGTCCGTAATCATCAGCCATTACCGGCATCCCCGCCAGCCGCGGGGCCGAACACCGCCCAATGCCTAATAACAACGCATCCGCCAGGCTTCGGTTGACGGAAAGTGGGGAAACGCTTGGGGTAAACAGCCTGGGAATGTTAGATTAATGAAAAAAGCGGGGGCCGGGTACCCGGCTATCAAAAAAACTAGGGGGTGGTCAGTGCAGAATTACAACGGGAATTCTAACGATTTCCACAATCACGCTGATCGCCGCAAAGACGATCGGCGCCAGCAACCGCTCGAGCGGCGTGGCATTCTGCGTTGGGATCCGCAGATGAGTGAACGCCGTTTGGGAAAGGACCGGCGCGCCAGTGTCGCCGGCATGGCGCGCGGCGGGTGAATCGGCTCAAGTCCTCCAGAAGGCGGTCAGCACGTTTTCGGCGGAAGGCGGGAGCGGAAATTGCTCCCGGCGCATCTTATCCAGCGTGCTGGAGATAAGACCGAAGTCAGAGTGCAGCTGCCAATATATTTGCCGCTGACGGGGATTTACTTCGTTGTCAGCGCAACGCCAGTAGGCGCTGCTGCCGTGCGCCAGATAATAATTGAGTTCACCGCGCGTCTTGAGGCGTTCACGGAACAGTCCGCTCATGAACAAGGTGTACTCACCGAGATGCCGCAGGATAAAGCGCCCACGCGCGAAACTCCCCCGACCCCCCTGCGACTGTTGCCAGGCCCCGAGCATGTCCACGATGTACTCCAGCGGCCGGCCGTTCGCGTCCTGGAGGGTATGTAACTGCCGCGCCTGGGCGAAGCGGGTCAGAATGTCACTCACATAATCGACCGTGGCCGGTTCGGTAATGCCATGGCGGTGAAAGCCGTGACCCACCTGGTGGCGGAAGAACCGGTAAAGCGAAGGCAATAGCATAATACCTCCTGACCACTTTGATCGCTTACACGTGCCGTAAAGTTCCTGTGCCGGGCGCCCGGTCGGAAAACAGGCAGGTCTGCACGCATTGACTCGCTGCCCGTGCCGCGTATTATCCGTTTCACCGCGCACGGGTTTTAAGCGCGGAAGACCAGCCTTATCCAATAATATTAGTTCATCTATCAGGAGCGTGTATGAAGCGTTACGTGTTGTGGGCGATTATGGCGGCATTTCTGGCGGCCGGCCCGCTGGGATGCGGAAAAAAGGAAATTGAAGAACTGAATGCCAAGGTGACCCAGACGCAGAAAGAACTGGCCACCACCAAAGACCAGCTCGCCGGAAAGAACAAAG
>JAUSDQ010000081.1 GCA_030650525.1 Sulfuricaulis sp. | reverse complement strand
GGTGGGGGATGTGCTGAATCAACCACCTTTTTTGATCACGTTTTTTCACAGGTGCTAGCCCGCATTTTTCATCCCCGAAACAGGTTTTCGGGAAGTGTTGTCGGAATTCGCTCGTGAAATCAGGGGCGAAGGGGCGAGGTTGGACGGGCGGTGGTGGAACAGGGTGTCGGAATGAATCTTCAGCGTGAGGCGGCCTGCTGTCGCGCTTGCAGGGAGGGGATATTCCGGCGGACCAAGTGCAATTCTCCGCGATCGAGCAATTCCCATTCGACCTCTTCGCCTGGCGCGAGGCTAATGGCGGCCGCCAGCGGCAAGGGGAAATAAACATACAAGCGCGGCTGCTGGCCGCGGGAACGGATGGCCTGCACTTTCAATGGATAACGGGCCGGAAGAGCCGGTTCGGGGGATGTCTTCATATATAGCCGCAAGCGTTTCTATATTTTTGCCGAATAGCAGGTTTTTTGTAGACAGATATAAGCTAGTTTATAGACTAGCTTAGTGTCAACCTCCTTGCGCACTCCTGCCCCCAGCGAAGCTCTGCTTTTTCCCGACCTGGAGTCACGCAAGGTGGCGCTCGATTTTTCCGGGGGCACGCTCTCCAGCGAGGGCGGCGTGCTGTTCCTGCGCCAGATCGATGCCAGTTTGGGCCTCACCCGTACGCTCGCCGGCTGCTTTAACGACCGGCGCGATCAACGTTTCGTCGATCACTCGATGGCGCAGTTGCTGGCCCAGCGAATCTACGCCCTGGCCCTCGGCTATGAAGACCTCAACGATCACGCGGAACTCCGGCGCGATCCCCTGCTCGCGACCGCCTGCGACAAGCCCGATCCCCTGGGACAGGATCGCTTCAATCCGCAGGATCGCGGCAGCGCGCTGGCCTCGCCCTCGACCCTCAACCGGCTGGAGTTGTCCAATAACAAGGCGACGCTTGCCCACAAGCTGCCCCACGATCCAGCCAAGGTGGAAGCGTGCCTGTTTACCATGGGCGTGCGCTGCCTGCCCAAGCACGCCAAGGAGATCGTGCTCGATCTGGATAGCATGGGGCATTTGCTCCACGGCCTGCAGGAAGGCCGGCATTATAACGACTACTATGGCGACTATTGTTATCTGCCGCTGTATATCGTGGCGGGCGATGTGCTGCTGTGGGCGGGACTGCGCACCAGCGCCAAAGACGGCGCCAACGGCGTTGTGCCCGCCCTGGAGAAAATCGTGGCGGCGATCCGCCGGCGCTGCAAAAAGGCGCGGATCGTCCTGCGGGGCGACAGCGGTTTTTGCCGGGACGAAATCATGACATGGTGCGAAGGGCAGCCGGAAGTTTACTATTGCGTTGGCATGAGCCAAAACCCGGTGCTGCTCGAAAACCTGGCGCCGGCGCTCGTGACCGCGCGGATGCGCGCCTGTCTCTGCGGCGCACCCAGCGTGCGGGAGTTTGCCGAGTTCGAGTATCGGACGCAGACGAGCTGGAGCCGGGCGCGGCGGATGGTCGGCAAGGCCGAAGTGCTGGCCGGCGATGACAACCCGCGCTTCATTGTCACGAACCTCCCGGCCAAGGGCTTCAAGGGCGACGGGGATCGGCAACGCTTCACGACGGCGCGGCTCTACGAGGAATTTTATTGTGCCCGCGGCGAGATGGAAAATGTCCTCAAGCAACAGGTGCTGGATCTGGAAGCCGACAAGATGAGCACGCACTATATGGCGAGCAATCAATTGCGCCTGTGGCTGGCGGCCTTTGCGTATATGTTGCTGGAACGGGTGCGCGCCCTGGGTTGCCGCGGGACGGAACTGGCGCGGGCGACGGCCGGAACCATCCGCTTGAAATTGTTGAAACTGGCGGCACGGGTGACCGTGAGCGTGCGTCGGGTATATATACAATTGAGCACCGCTTATCCAAGACAGGCCTTATTCCGGCTCTGTCACGCGCGGCTGATGCGGCTGGCGCCGGCCGACGGGTAAACGTGCGACTTTCCTGATCCCAAATCGGCGCGCCGCACTCGCCGGAGGGCGGAGCGTCGCCAGGTACCGCCGAAATACACCATTTTGGCGCCGATCGCGCTTCCGCAACGCTGTCATGATGAAAATCACGAGCCATCCCTTGCTTTTCCGCATCCCACGCGCAAAAACTCGAAAAATCAGTCAGAGTATGAAATAACCGGGCTAGTGGACCGGGCTCTAGCCCGAATAATTCATACGCGAACAGAAAGGCCGGGCGCGATTCCTGCTAAGTCGTTGGTGTGAACAAATCAACTACGACAGAACTCGACACCCGGCCTTCGACAGACTGTCAGCACGAACCGTGCCTTTTTCCAGACCTCTTCTCGCGAAAAGTGGTGGCCGATTTTTCGGGCGGCACGCTCTCCAGCGACGGCGGATTGCTGCTGCTGCGCCAAATCGATGCCGGACTCGGCCTGACCCGGACCCTGGCCGGCTGCTTTTGCGACCGGCGCGATCAGCGCTTCGTCGATCACTCGATGCCGCAGCTATTGGCCCAGCGGATCTATGGCTTGGCGCTGGGCTATGAAGATATCAACGATCACGAGCACCTGCGCCGCGATCCGCTGCTCGCGGCGGCCTGCGACAAGCGCGACCCACTCGGTCAGGATCGGTTCAACCCGCTCGATCGCGGCATCGCGCTGGCGGGGCCCTCGACGCTCAACCGCCTCGAGTTGTCCAACAACAAGGACACCCGTTGCCACAAGCTGCCCCACGATCCGGCGAAGGTGGAAAACTGCCTGTTGACCATGGGCGTACGCCAACTGCCCAAGCACGCCAAGGAGATCATCCTCGACCTCGACAGCATGGGTCACCTCGTGCACGGGATGCAGGAAGGCCGCCACTATAGCGCCTACTACGGCGATTATTGTTACCTGCCGCTGTATATCGTGGTGGGCGATGTGGTCTTGTGGGCGCAGTTGCGCACCAGCGACCGCGACGGCGCCGACGGGGTGGTGCCCGCGCTGGAAAAAATCGTGGCGGCCATCCGCCAGCGCTGCAAAAAGGCGCGCCTGATCGTGCGCGGCGACAGCGGCTTTTGCCGGGAGGAAATCATGGCCTGGTGCGAAGGACAGCGGGAGGTTTATCATTGCCTGGGGCTGGCGAAAAACTCGGTGCTCCTTGAAAACCTGATCCCGGCGCTGGTCCGCGCGCGCCTGCGCTACTGCCTGTGCGGCGGCACCAGCGTGCGCGAGTTCACCGAGTTCGAATATCAGACGCAGAAGAGCTGGAGCCGGGCGCGGCGGGTGATCGGCAAGGCCGAGGTGATGAGCGCCGGCGACAACCCGCGCTTCATCGTCACGAACCTCCCGGCCAAAAGCTGCAAGGGGGAAAAGGACCGCGCCCGTTTCACGCCGGCGCGGCTGTATGAAGAGCTCTATTGTGCGCGCGGGGAGATGGAAAACGTCCTCAAACAGCAGGTGCTGGACTTGCAGGCCGACGCGATGAGCACGCACCACCTGGCGAGCAACCAGTTGCGGCTGTGGCTGGCGACGTTCGCGTATATGCTCCTGGAACGGCTGCGGGCGCTGGGCTGTCACGGCACGGAGCTGGCCCGGGCGACGGCCGGCAGCATCCGGTTGAAGCTGTTGAAAGTGGCCGCCCAAGTGACGGTGAGCGTGCGGCGGGTGTATATCCAACTCAGCAGCGCTTATCCGGGGCAGGAGTTGTTTCGGCTCTGCCATGCGCGGCTGCTGCGCTGGGGCGCGCCGGCCGGCTGAAGCCGGTAGAGGCCAGAACGGCAAAAATCGGCCGGCGCAAGCCAGCCGGTGGGCGGACCGTCGCCCGACCACCCGAAAAAGCGCGCCCAACGCCAGCAAAACCGGCCGCCCCACGCCCAGCGGCCATCGGCGAGGCGAAAAGTGCCACCGCTCACAAGTTCGACCTCAGTAAATCCAGTGAAAACTCGAAATCCAACCGCGCCTATGAAATATCCCGGCTAGAACAACAAGCCGCTCAGGTGGGAGCTAGAACTCTGCTCAAGGATCCTGTTTGGCGTGAGACGTTACAGACGGCGGTTCAAACGCCGTCCCCGCGGTTCACCGTGTTCCTCGACGGCTTTGAAGG
>JAUSDQ010000079.1 GCA_030650525.1 Sulfuricaulis sp. | reverse complement strand
AAGCACAGGATATTCACATAACAATCACACGGTGGCAGTTGTTCTGACTTAGCCGCCGCGAAAAAGAGGGAACGACAAGATAGCTAAATGGCTGAATGCCATCCCTCCCCAGTAAATAAATTATTAAGACACCACGAGCTGTCCACTAGGAGAAGCTTTTATGTTAATGACCCGTTTCCGCTTCACGTCATTCTTGTTGGTTCTGTTGCTCAGCCCATTAACCGCCAGCGCGGCCAATCTGATCGGTCTGAGTCTCGCGCCGCCGAATCCGACGGTTCAGGTTGGGAAAAATATTCAGCTGACCACGACCGGAAACTATGATGATGGCACGCAGCAGGTGATCGCGCAGGCGAGGCAAGTCAGCGCAGGAACCTATCACACCTGTGTACTTAATTCTGATAGCACAATCAAATGCTGGGGAAGTAATTCTGACGGCCAGCTCGGCGATGGTACAACAACCGACGCACCTGCCCCGGTCGTCGTCAGTGGCATCAACACTGCCGTGGCCGTCAGCGCTGGTTATAATCATACCTGTGCGGTTCTTGCTGATGGTACGGTACGGTGCTGGGGCATTGTTGGCCGACTCGACAACGGTACGATTATCAGCTCCTCGACCCCGGTCGCCGTCAGTGGCATCAACACCGCCGTGGCGGTTAATGCCGGCAGATCTCACTCTTGCGCGGTACTGATTGACGGAACGTTGCGATGCTGGGGATTTAATGATTACGGTCAGCTCGGCAACGGTACGACCACACCTATTTACTCTTCATCTCCGGTCGCCGTCAGCGGCATTAACACCGCCGTGGCCGTTGGCGTTGGCGCCAATTACACCTGCGCGCTCCTTGCGGATGGCTCATTGCGCTGTTGGGGACGTAATGATTACAGCACGCTTGGTAATGGCTCAAGAGTCAACTCATTGAGCCCGGTAGTAGTCAGCGGCATCAATACCGCCGTGGCTGTCAGTGCCGGAGGTAATCACACCTGTGCGCTGCTCACCGATGGCACGGTGCGCTGCTGGGGGGTCAACGATTACGGTCAACTCGGTGATGGCACGTTTGCCGATGCCTGGGCGCCAGTTACCGTCAGCGGCATCAATACCGTCGTGGCGGTCAGCAGCGGTAACAGCCATACCTGCGCGGCACTCGCCGATGGCACGGTCCGATGCTGGGGGGCTAATTATAACGGCCTGCTTGGCAACGGTATTAGTGGCAGAGGCACAGACTCCACGATCCCGGTCACCGTCAGCGGTATCAGCACTGCCGTGGCCGTCAGCGCTGGCGGCGAGCACAGCTGTGCTGTGCTCGCTGATGGCACGGTCCGATGCTGGGGGAGTAATGCTCAGGTCCAGCTCGGCATTGGATACGCCACTTCCTATTCTTCAACCCCCGTCGCCGTCGGCGGCATTAATACCGCGGCGTCTGTGACGACGGGTATCAGCTACACTTGTTCGGTGCTTAGGGACGGTACGGTACGGTGCTGGGGAGATAATTTTTACGGCCAACTCGGCAATGGTACGAGTATTAATTCCTCGACCCCGGTTATTGTTAGTGGCATTAATACCGCGGTAGCGATAAGCGCTGGCAGCAATAGTTTTAAAACCTGCGTACTGCTCGCCGACGGTACGGTACGGTTCTGGGGTGGTAACTTCTGGGTTCCGACCTCCGTCAGTGGCATTAATACCGCGGTAGCAATCAGCTCCAGCGTCGATCACACTTGTGCATTGCTTGCCGACGGTACGCTGCGGTGCTGGGGGGCCAACGGCTACGGCCAACTCGGCAATGGTACGATTATCGATTCCTCGACCCCGGTTGCCGTCAACGGCGTTAGCCCAGCGATTGCGGTTGGCGCTGGTTACCGTTACACCTGTGCATTGCTCACCGACGGCACGCTGCGCTGTTGGGGCGCTAATTCTTACGGCCAGCTCGGTTATGGCATGATCAATCAAGGCTCCGCGGCACCTGTCACCGTCAGCGGCATTAATTCTGTGATAGCGATCAGCACTGGAGATCGACACGCTTGCGCGGTGCTCACTGACGGTACGCTGCGTTGCTGGGGGGATAATTCTATCGGTCAGCTCGGCAACGGTACGACTATCAATTCCTCGACCCCGGTCACCGTCAGCGGCATTAGCACTGCCGTGGCTGTCAGTGCTGGCTATAGCAACACTTGCGCAGTGCTTGCCGATCATACGGTGCGGTGCTGGGGAGTCAATGGTGTTGGCATGCTTGGCGATGGCACAACAATTGCCTCTTTGACTCCGGTTACTGTAAGCGGAATCAATACCGCCGTGGCCGTCAGCGTTGGCAGCGGGCACAGCTGCGCACTGCTCGCCGACGGCACACAGCGTTGCTGGGGTTATAATTTTGCCGGCCAGCTTGGCAATGGCACGGCCAGCTATTTTCCTACGCCGACCCAGGTAGTTAATTATTTCCCCTTAACCTGGACCAGCAGTAACCCAGCCGTTGCCAGTGTCGATGACAACGGCAAGCTACTGGCCCGTTACCCGGGCACGGCCGTCATCACCGCGAGTGTGAATGGCCTCAGCACCAGCACTACTGTCACTGTCACCAGCCCCGTGACCACGCCCCCCACCGTCACCGGCCTCTGGCCCGGCACCGGCACCCCCGGCACCATCGTCTTCGTCTTCGGCAGTAACTTCGTACCGGGACAAACCCAAGTCAAAGCCAACACCGTCAACGCCGACCTGGTACAAGTATTAGCCCCAGACCTGCTGATCTTCGTCTTACCCGCCGGCGACACCACCGGATCCGTCACCGTCACCACCCCCACCGGCAGCGCCACCAGTACGGGAATCTTCGGTGTCCCACCGACGGGACTCAGCCTCACCGGCTTCTGGCCCGGCACCAGCAAGGTCGGCGGCTTCGTGTTCGTGTTCGGCTCCGGTTATGTCGTCAATCAGACCCAGGTCACGGTCAACAATGTGTCTGCTTCCTTAAGACAAGTCCTGGATCCCAACCTGCTGATCTTCATGGTTCCGCCCGGGGCGAGTACCGGACCGATCGGTGTGACCACGCCGAACGGGAGTGTGAGCAGCAGCGGGATGTTGACTATTGCGCCGTAGCCCAGGAAGAAACCCGTGAGGTAGGGTGATCTACAAGATGAAGAACAGAGTGAATCAGACAATGAACCTGTCCCAATAAGGAAACGATTATGCGCATGATTCAAGGCCGTGACTTACCGTCGTTAATGCCTGTGTTGTTCTTGCTGACGCTGTGGCTCAGCCCATTGGCCGCCAGCGCGGCCAATCTGACGGGCCTTAACATCGCCCCACAAAATCCCACGCTGAATATCAGCGGCAGCTTGCAGCTGAATGATAAAAAACAAGACAGTAACGCCGCGCCTGTAGAGGTGATAGTCGTGGCGGTGTTATCGCCGATGCCCACGTACACATACACCCCGACCGCGACGGCAACGCCAGTAGTGATCTGTCCGCTCCTCCATGAAGGATACGATGGAATCGTTTACGTGAAGACCGCCGTCAATGCACCTGTCACCTGGGAATCGAATACCAAAATATCGAATATATGCAGTATTATCGATCCGCCCAATAATGGAACGGCGACGGTAACACCACTTCCGGGCGTTGCGAATACTTGTGCCGGAACCTACGTGCCGAATAGCGGATATATCGGTTCCGACTCCTTTCAGTATTACTTTATTTATTATTACACATACCAAGGCCTCGATTGCGCGCAACAAAGAAGAGGTAGTGTTGCTGTTACCGTGGGTGAATTCGCGGTGTCCGATGTTAATCATACTTCTGTGTCGGGAATGACTTCCATCTGGATCCCCGTTGTCGGGAATCCGTATGGTAAATTGATTTCCTGCCGCCTCGGCACACCGCCTGCTAACGGCACCGCGACGGTGGCTAGCGATTGTTCCTCGGGCACCTATCAATCCCTCCCCGGCTTCATTGGCACCGACAGCTTCACTTATATCGCCAATGACGGCCAGTTCGACAGCAACCCCGGCACCGTCACAGTTGCCGTCACCGAACCGACTCCGAACGATCCCTGTCTGGCGCAATACCCCGTCACCCAATTCAGTCAGACAGGCAAAGCCGGGACCTTATCTATTACCTTCACCGGGAACATAACTTCACATACCAATAAAGAAGTGAAAGTCTGCCCCGGCACAGCACTGAGTTACACGACGACCTCCACACATGGTCCGGTGTTATGCAAGGTCAAAAACAACACCACCCGCGGCAGCGGCACGCTCCGAATTAAAGATCATTTGAAGTGCACCGACAAACCGACGGGGAAGGATAAGGTTCACTTCAAGGTGAAGAGCGGGGTGAAGTAGCGGTTGAAGCAGGATGAGGATGCGGCATAGAGGCAGATAACATTCGATACATTGCAAGAAGAACATATTTTGTATTTTTTGCCCCAATGTACTGTGACATCGCACTGTCACAGTTATTACCGGGAGCAGTAAATCGTTCTCACATTACTTCCCCTCTCCCTCCGGGAGAGGGTCAGGGTGAGGGGGTGAATTTCCCTGTATTTCCACCCTCATCCTGTCCTTCTCCCGGAGGGAGAAGGGACCCGTGGACAGGCGTCGGTGAGAACTATTTATCGCTCTCAGTAGTAAGATCGAGTTTAGTGTCGGAGGGTCTTTGACACGGTGAGGGTGTTTAATCGTTCTTGGACATCAACGAAAATCTTTCAGGAGGTTCAGCATGAATCCCATGATACTTGGTTTCTTCAGAAACTTTTTCCTGGTACTTGTCTGTTTCGCGGCCGCCCCAGTGTCGGCGGCGACCACGAGTTATTTACTCACAATCGATCCGCTGATAAGTTCGTCTAACGTCTCGGGTGGATTCGCCGGTTTTAACCAGAACTTCACGCTTTCTGGAACATTTAACGCCCATATTACCGATGACGTCACGATTCAATTCGAAAACATCGACGTGGTCGGCACCGCCTTGGATTCCTCCAACAACCAATATCCGCCGGGGACAGTGGTGAAATTCACCAATTTCCCGACCTTCCCGGGCGACTTCAATTCCATTTCTTTCGGCGGCAGTATCGTTATCGATAATATCCAGCAGAGCTACACCGGCACCTTCGATGGAAAAAAACTGGCGATGAAAGGCCAGGTGTTGCCGATCTCCGGCGCCGATTTTTTCACCACGGTCTATTCACTCAATGCCGCGGTGGCCACCCCGACGCCCTTCCCGCCACTCAGCGTGGGCGACGTCAGCATCACCACGCTCCAAGATACTATGGCATTTTGGACTCCGGTGGCGATCGACTTGACCATGACCCCGATGGCGCCGACGTGCCGCATCGTCAACACTCCGGCCAACGGCACGGCCACGGTCGATGAGTACTGTCGGAGCGGGACCTATATGCCGGCCCCCGGATTTATCGGTAATGACGCTTTTACTTACCAGGCCGCCAAGGGAAGTATGGTGAGCAACATTGGTACCGTGAGCGTGGCCGTTAGCGAAGGCTCGGTTGATCAGGTTTGTGTACAGAACAATCCCGTCTTCCAATTCAGCCAGACAGGCAAGCAAGGGACATTAACCATTACCTTTACCGGCAACATCACCTCGCATACCAATAAAGAGGTAAAGGTCTGCCCCGGCACGACACTGAGTTACATGACCACCTCCACCCAAGGTTCGGTGATATGCAAAGTCAAAAACAACACCACCCGCGGCAGCGGCAATCTCAAGATCAATGATCATATTAAATGCACCGACAAACCGGCGGGGAAGGACAAGGTTCACTTCAAGGTAAAGAGCGGAGTGAAGTGACGATCATAGGTTAAGGGAAGAACCGGATCTTAACCGTAGACACCATGGTGCTTTTCAACTGGTCTTAGTTCTCCATCTGAATGTAGTTCAATGCCGTCGTCGTTTGGAAGACGACGGCGAAGGCGTCTTACCGTCAATTAATGCGCGCGCCTCTTTCAGCATGAAAGTCTTGAAAGCCTGAGCCACAGTGGAAAGACGTTTACCGCTCCGGTGCACAATGTACCAGTGACGCATGATCGGAAATTCAGCCACATCGAGCACGACCAGACGTTTCAGCGTCAGTTCCTGCTCGATGGTGGCGCGCGACAGCAGACCCAAGCCCAGTCCCGCCTGCACGCTTTGTTTGATCGCTTCGTTGCTGCCGACCTCCATGCCGGTCTTCACGTGCATCTCGCGCTCGGCGAAGAAGCGCTCCATGGCGATGCGCGTGCCCGAGCCCGGCTCGCGCACCAGAAAGACCTCGTCCTGCAGACGCTTCAACGGGATTTTTTTCCGATTCGCCAGCGGGTGCTCTGGCGGTGCGACAATGACCAGCGGGTTTTCCATGAAGGCATCCGCCTCGGCGTCGAGTTCCGCAGGCGGCTGGCCCATGATGACCAGGTCGACCGTGTTGTCCGATAGTTGTTGCAGCAGCGATTCACGGTTGGTGACATCGAGGCTGACCGTCACGCCCGGATAGCGGCGTGAAAAAGTACCGAGCAGGGTGGGAATGAAATAGTTGGCCGTGGTCGCTACCGAAATTCGCAGTTTCCCGCCACCCAGTCCTTTCAAGCGGTTCAGAACATTCTCCAGCTCGTCGAGCTGCTGGGTGACAGCGCGCGCGTAACCCAGCACCTCGCGTCCGGCCTCGGTCAGGTGGACGCGCTTGCCCAATTGTTCGAACAGCGCCACGCCCAGGCTTTCTTCGAGCAGTTTCACCTGCATGGATACGGCCGGCTGGGTAAGGAAAAGCTCTTCCGCCGCGCGGGTATAGTTCAAATGCCGCGCGACTGATTCAAAGACCTTGAGTTGGCGCAGGGTGAGGTGCAAAGTAAACGCCCCGATATGACTATAAGCTAAAGCTTATCATAACAATCATTAATCATGAGTGTTATTTATGGTCAGAGGAGGGTAGGGTAAGCGCCCATGACGGGGGTCCGTTAGCGTAGAACCGGCGGAAAACCCGCAACCCACACGATTTCCAACGAGGAGGCTGTATGAGCCAAGGCAAAGTAAAGACGTACAAAGCGGGCGTCAAAGAGTACCGCGAAACCTATTGGATGCCGAATTACACCCCGAACGAGACCGATATCCTGGCGTGCTTCAAGATCACGCCGCAGGCCGGTGTGCCGCGCGAAGAGGCCGCCGCCGCGGTGGCCGCCGAGTCGTCCACCGGCACCTGGACCACGGTGTGGACCGACCTGCTGACCGACCTCGACTACTACAAGGGCCGCGCCTACCGCATCGAAGACGTGCCGGGCGACGATACCTGCTTCTTCGCCTTCGTGGCCTACCCGATGGACCTGTTCGAAGAAGGTTCCGTGGTCAACGTGTTCACCTCGTTGGTCGGCAATGTGTTCGGCTTCAAAGCCCTGCGCGCTTTGCGTCTGGAAGACGTGCGCTTCCCGATCGCCTACGTGAAGACCTGCGGCGGCCCGCCGCAGGGTATTCAGGTCGAACGCGACATCATGAACAAGTACGGCCGTCCGCTGCTCGGCTGCACCATCAAGCCGAAGCTCGGTTTGTCGGCCAAGAACTACGGCCGCGCCGTGTACGAGTGTCTGCGCGGCGGTCTCGATTTCACCAAGGACGACGAGAACGTCAACAGCCAGCCGTTCATGCGCTGGCGCACGCGTTTCGATTTCGTGCAGAAAGCCATTGAGAAAGCCGAGAAGGAAACTGGCGAGCGCAAAGGCCACTACCTCAACGTGACCGCCCCGACGCCGGAAGAGATGTACAAGCGCGCCGAGCACGCCAAGGAACTCGGTTCGCCGATCATCATGCACGACTACATCACCGGCGGCTTCTGCGCCAACACCGGCCTGGCCAACTGGTGCCGCGACAACGGCATGCTGCTGCACATCCACCGCGCCATGCACGCGGTGCTCGACCGCAACCCGCACCACGGTATCCACTTCCGCGTACTAACCAAGATCCTGCGCCTGTCCGGCGGCGATCACCTGCACACCGGCACCGTGGTCGGCAAGCTTGAAGGCGACCGTGAGGCGACCCTGGGTTGGATCGACCTGCTGCGCGAGAAGTACATCAAGGAAGACCGCAGCCGCGGTATCTTCTTCGATCAGGATTGGGGCTCCATGCCGGGCGTCTTCGCTGTCGCGTCGGGTGGCATTCACGTCTGGCACATGCCGGCGCTGGTCGCGATCTTCGGCGACGACTCGGTGCTGCAGTTCGGCGGCGGCACGCTCGGCCATCCGTGGGGCAACGCCGCGGGCGCGGCCGCCAACCGCGTGGCGCTGGAAGCCTGCGTCGAAGCGCGCAACCAGGGCATTCCCATCGAGAAGGAAGGCAAGGCCATCCTGACCAAGGCCGCGCAGTCGAGCCCGGAACTGAAGATCGCCATGGAAACGTGGAAAGAGATCAAGTTCGAGTTCGACACCGTCGACAAGCTGGACGTGGCGCACAAGTGACGCAGTCATCCCGGGCGCGCCGAAGGCGCGATCCGGGATCCAGAAATATTAATGTAGACTGGGCTGAGCGCGAGCGAAGCCCGACAATGAAGAGGAATCTGAAATGAGCGAAATGCAAGACTACAAATCGAGCCTGACGGACGTAACGAGCCGCAAGTTCGAGACCTTCTCGTACCTGCCGGCGATGAGCGCGGACGAGATCCGCAAGCAGGTGGAATACATCGTGAAGCGCGGCTGGAACCCGGCCATCGAGCACACCGAGCCGGAGAACGCCTTCGACCATTACTGGTACATGTGGAAACTGCCGATGTTCGGCGAGACCAGCGTGGACCGGATCCTGGCCGAGGCCGATGCCTGCCACAAGGCGCACCCGAACAACCACGTGCGCCTGGTCGGCTACGACAACTTCAAGCAGACGCAGGGCGCCGCCATGGTGATTTTCCGCGGCAAGATGAAGTAAACAGTCGGACACGCAGAGCCGTCATCGGCCCCTGTCCGGCGCGTTCGGGCAGGGGCTTTTTGTTTGGAAAATAGGAAAATATTAGTAGGGCGCAATAGCGCAGCGTATTGCGCCGGATGTACACACATGCGGCGGGTTACGCTGCGCTAACCCGCCCGACACGCGAAGAAACCAAGGGGTAAGGCATGAGCGTCGAACAGTATTTGATCAAAGCACAACCGTACTACCGTTCCGTTGGCAACGAGGTGGAGTTGTATGAAGCCGCCTACAGCGCTCGCATGCCGGTGATGCTCAAAGGCCCGACCGGCTGCGGCAAGAGCCGCTTCGTCGAATACATGGCGTGGAAGCTGAAGAAGCCCCTGGTCACCGTCGCGTGCAACGAGGATATGACCGCGTCGGATCTCGTCGGTCGCTTCCTGCTCGATGCCAGCGGCACGAAATGGCACGACGGCCCGCTCACGGTGGCGGCGCGCAGCGGCGCGATTTGTTATCTCGATGAAATCGTCGAGGCGCGCCAGGACACGACCGTGGTGATCCATCCGCTCACCGACCATCGCCGCCAGTTGCCGCTCGAAAAAAAAGGCGAGCTGGTGAACTGCCATCCGGATTTCCAGCTGGTGATCTCGTACAACCCCGGCTACCAGAGCCTGATGAAGGACTTGAAGCAATCCACCAAGCAGCGCTTCGGCGCCATCGACTTCGATTACCCCGAGGCCGGGGTGGAGGCCGAGATCGTCATGCACGAAACCAAGGTGGACAAGGCCACGGCCGAGAAACTGGTACAGATCGCACACCGCGCGCGCAACTTGAAAGGCCACGGCCTCGACGAAGGCATCTCCACGCGCCTGCTCGCCTACGCCGGAAGCTTGATCGCGCGCGGCATCGACCCGCGCGCCGCCTGCCAGATGACCCTGGTGCGGCCAATCACCGACGATCCCGACATGCGCGAAACGCTGGACGCGGCCGTGGCGATGTTTTTCTCTGGCACATGAACCGTCCCACGTCTTACGTCGGAATTCACGCCGATATTCACGGCGGCATGACCGATATCGGCCGGATGATTCGCGATGCCTGGGTGTTCGGCCTGCTTCCCGAAACCGAGACTTGTGAAGGCTGGGATTTGCCGAAGTTCGATACCCTGTACGAGCAGGTGCACGTGGCATGGGAACCCTACGGCCACATGGTCAGCCAATTGCCGGCGGACATACGCGCGCGCCACGAGCGTATTTATAACGAGGCGATAAAGCGCGCGCGCGAACTCGGCTGGTCGCCCGAGCTCGACGATGAAGATGAATAGCTATCGTCGCACATGAGTATTTCTGGGTAGGGTGTGCTGAGCGTTAGCGAAGCGCACCGATGAGACGCTAATGGTGCGCAACGCTGCGCTTTTGCGCACCCTACGTCCAATTATTTTAGGACTTCCTGAGCCATGACCATCGATCTCAAGGATTACCACGCGCAACTCGACGGGCTGGACGGGCACGTCCGCGACACGCTCGAGGAAAGCTTCGCGGAGGCGGCGCGCGTGATGTCGCCGCAGGGCCTGCACAACTGGCTCGAGGGCGCGAAAGGGCTGTCGCAGCTCGGACGCGGCAATGACCTGGTCGTGACCTACATCCAGGCGATGCCGACGGTGGTCAAGGAAGTCGGCGAGGACGTGCTCACGGACTGCATCACCGGCGCCATGAAGTTGGCCTCCATGGTAAGTGGCGAAGTGATTACTCTGCTGTTCGACACCCTGCCCACGGCCGCCAACCGGCTCGGCGACGCCGAGCTGCTGCGCGGCTATCTCAACCTGATCCACCAGCTCTCGGCCAAGGTCCCGCGCGGCCTGCGCCCGATGCTGGCGCACCTCGACGAGCTGTTCGCCAAGCTCACGCTCGGCGGCCTGCGGCGCTGGGCATTGTGGGGCGCGCAGGCGCACATGCGCGATTTTCCGGCCCAGATCGCGTATTTCGATCTCAAGAGCGCCGACAGCCAGGCAATGCTCCAGAAGGAACGGCGCGGCACGCTGTTCATCGACAGCCAGCGCAAACTCAATTTCTACCTGCGCGCCTTCTGGGGCCGCGATTTTTTCCTGCGCCCGACCTCGGGCGACTACGAGGCGCGCGAGGGCTACAAGCCGTTCATCGAGACGCGCATCATCCATCTGCCGGACGCCTACGACGACTTTGCCGGGCTCCCAGGCCGGGAACTGTACCGCGCCGCCGCGGCGCACGCGGCCGCGCACCTGGTCTACACGCGTGAGCCGCTGTCCATGGAACAGCTCAACCCGGTGCAGATGCTCCTCATCGGCCTGTTCGAGGACGCGCGCGTCGAGCATCTCGCGATCCGCGAATTTCCGGGGATGAAGCAACTCTGGTCACAATTTCATGCCAAGGTACGCGAGGTTAGTTGCCCGACCGATCCGGTGGTCGGCCTGCTGGAGCATCTCGCCTACGCCTTGCTTGATGAGAAATATCATGACGACGACGGCCTGATCCGGGAAATGGCGGCCGCGTTCCGCGAAGAGTTTGCCAAGCGCCCCGAGGACAACCGCATTGCCTGGGACCTGGGCGTGACGCTGTACAACAAGCTCGGCGAGCGCGGCGGCGTTCCGTCGCTGCGGGTGCTGGAATCCATAGCGATCCCGTATCGCGACGACAACCGCTATTGCTGGGCCTCGGACGAGATCGCCTGGCATGAGGCCGAATATGTCCCGGCACCGAAGCAGGTGCGCAAGCATGTCACGACCATGGAAATGGTGAACGAACTCGACTGCGAGCTGGCCGGCGACGACGCCCAGGAGATCTGGGTGCTGGACGAGCCGTTCTACCTCGACCAGGAAGGCTGCACGATCAACGAACTCGAAGGCAAGGAGCCGGTCTCCGAGCCCTATCACTACCAGGAGTGGGATTACAGCGTGCAACTGCACCGGCCGAACTGGGCCACGGTGCTGGAGAAGCGCCAGAAAAAGGGCGATCCCGAGGAAATCGACCGGATACTCACCGAGAACAAGCCGGTGGCCGCGCGCCTGCGGCACATCATCGACGCCATGCAGCCCGAGGGCGTGCAACGTTTTCGGCGCCAGGAAGACGGCGACGAGATCGACCTCAATGCCGCGATCCGCGCCATGATCGACATGCGCATGGGCCAGACTCCGGACCCGCGCATCAACATCCGCATCGTGCGCAAGGTTCGCGACCTCGCGGTGCTGGTACTGCTCGACCTGTCGGAATCGACCAACGAAAAACTCGGCGGTTCCGAGAAACCGGTGATCCAGCTGGCGCGCGAGGCGACGGCATTGCTGTCGTGGGCCATCGACCGCGTCGGCGATCCGTTCGCCATCCATGGCTTCGCCTCCGACGGCCGCCACGACGTGCAGTACTACCGCTTCAAGGATTTCGACGATCACTACGGCGACGAGGCCAAGGCCAAGCTCGCTGGCATGACGGGCGGCCTTTCCACGCGCATGGGCGCGGCGCTGCGCCACGCGGCTTCATTCCTGCTGAAGCAGCCGGAGCAGAAAAAGCTTATCCTGCTGGTTTCCGACGGCGAGCCGGCCGACATCGACGTGCGCGACCCGCAGTACCTGCGCCACGACACCAAGAAAGCCGTGGAAGAGCTCGCCACCCGCGGGGTACACAGCTTCTGCCTCACGCTCGACCCGAACGCCGACGACTATGTCGCGCGCATCTTCGGAACCCGGGGCTATATGGTGGTGGACCACGTCAACCGCCTGCCGGAGCGCTTGCCGATGTTGTACGCGGGGCTGACGCGCTGAAGACGATTCTCCACCGGCCGCGTCGGCTTCGCCAAACTGTCGAGCGCCCTGGTAGGCTGCGCGCACAACGCCTGTTATAATTTCGCCGCCTCGTCAAATCAGACGACCACTCGAAATCTCCGACCCTAGCGATGCCATTCGATCCCAGCCACGCCGATTTACTCCTGCAATACGTCCTGCTGCTCGCCGGGGCGAAGGACAAGCAAATCGACCGTCAACTCGGCCCGACTCACCTGATCAAGTATGTTTATTTGGCCGATCTTGCCTTTGCACGGCGCAATCGAGGAACAACCTTCACCGGCGCCCCCTGGCAGTTCGACAAGTTCGGCCCCTGGTCCCAAGAGCTGCGCGAACGTATCGAACCGGCGTTCCTCGTGATTGGTGCAGAAAAAAAAATATCTCCTAGCAAATATGAGGACAAGGACGATGGGATGCGCTGGTCCGCGAGAAACGAACGATTATTACAGGAGCGGGAATGGAAACTTCCCGCCGATATCACCCTGTACTTGAAGCGTTATGTCGACCGGTTTGGACAGGATGTCCCCAGCCTGCTGGATCACGTCTATAGCACCAAGCCTATGCTGTCGGCCGCGCCGAATGAACACCTGGACTTTTCCTTGGCGGTAGAAGCGGCGTCAAGCGCCGAGTCTGAACCGCGACCATTGATAATGGACCAGCTCTCCGAGAAGAAAAAGAAAAAATTAAAAGAAAAGATGCATGCGCTGCAAGAGAAACATAAAAGCCGGAAACCGAAAGCACTCAGGCTGGTGCCCCTGGTTAAGAATCCCCGATACGACGCGATTTACGCAGCAGGCATTGCCTGGCTTGACGATCTCGCGGGCCAGCCGTTAACTCCCGGCGAAAAATCCGCCGAATTCTCGAACGAAGTATGGCAATCATCCACCAGAAAGGGCGGCGATGTTTCCTGACGACTGCATTCAATCGATTATTGGATCCACCAATTGGTGGACAAAGAACACTGAGAAAAAACTCTGCCGGGGGGCGTTGATCATTGCTTTCGCGCCCCACGTGGACCAGGTTCCGTATGCGCTGGAGCCGGTCGGGCGAACCGATGCCAGCCGGCATGACAGCGCCATCCTTCGAGTGGCCCCCCTCAGCGTCAATCAGCCGCTCAAGGAAACTGACCTGCCCGTCGCCGCCATGCCGCTGCCGGATGGGGAGGTGTGGGCAGCCTATCGGGCCAAGAAGCGACCCTGCCTGGTGATTGGTTCCACTAATCCAGCGGTAGACCAAGTGCTGACCGAAGGAACGCCGAAGAATTCCACCGCACCGACGGTATTGGTCGCACCTTATTATGGCGTGGACAGAGATGGCCGGCGCGCGGGCTACCAGCCCGATTTCGTCGAGCGCGTTCGGCATTGCGAATATCCTCAGTTCGTTTGGGATCGTTTGCCGATTGCCGGCGGACCCGACGAGTCGATTCTTCGACTGGATCACCTGCAACCGATCGGCGCGCTTAACAATTCGTACAAAATAACCGAGTTCAAGCTCAGCGACGCGGCGCTCGAGATCATCGATGAGTTGGTTCATTGGCTGATCTGGGGAAAAGTCGATGCGGACGGTTTAATCGCGTTGTATCGAGAAGAAATCAAAGCCACATTCGGTCCATAGGCGCCTCATCCCCGGGAGTCGGGACATGACCACCCGCGTCACTGGAGATATACCCCCGCACGCCGCCCCGCCGGGCGAGCGTCATCCCGCCGCCTAGCCCACGCTGTTCTTCACCGAGATGTGGGAGCGCTTCAGATACTACGGCATGCGCGCGCTGCTGGTGCTGTACCTGGTCAACGCGCTCGGCTATCAGCGCCGCGATGCGCTCGCCGTGTACGGGACCTACACCGCGCTGGTGTATCTCACGCCGATCCTCGGCGGCTATCTGGCCGACCGCTTTATCGGTTACCGCAAGTCGATCCTGATCGGCGGCCTGGTTATGGCCATGGGCCACTTTGCCATGGCGTTCCCCGTGCTGCTGATGCCGGCGCTGGGCCTGATCATCATCGGCAACGGCTTCTTCAAGCCCAACATCTCGACGCTGGTCGGTTCGCTCTACCGCGAGCACGATCCACGGCGCGACGGCGGTTTCACCATTTTCTACATCGGCATCAACCTGGGCGCGTTCTTAGCACCACTGATCGCCGGCACGCTGGGCGAGAAGATCGGCTGGCATTGGGGCTTTGGCTCCGCCGGCGTCGGCATGTTGTTCGCGGTGATGTGGTTCGTGCGCGGCCAGCACAAGCTCGGCAGTGCGGGACTGCCGGCCGGCCAGGACCGGCTCGAGCGTCGCGACTGGATGCATATCGTACTCGTCAGCGTGCTCATGATCCCGTTCGTGTATGCCGTCATCAGTGCGGGCGGCGCGCTCACGCCGTTGTGGCACCGCATCGGCACGGAGTTCAAGGTTGGTATTCCCCTCGCGGCCTTCATCGCTTTTCTCGCGTGGCAGCGAAGGACCTGCACCCGCGAGGAGTGGCATCGCGTGCTGGCCATCGTGATCGTGTGTGTGTTCGTGATTTTCTTCTGGACCGGCTTCGAGCAGGCGGGCGGTACCATGAACCTGTTTGCCGATAAGCTGACCGACCGCGCGCTGCCCGGTTGGGAAATCCCGGCGTCGTATTTTCAGGGCATCAACCCGCTGCTGATCGTGCTGCTCGGGCCGCTGTTCTCCATCATGTGGACACGCTGGGACCAGTCCCGATTCGCGCTTCCCGTGTCCGCCAAGATGGGCGTGGGGATTCTTATCATGGGCGCCGGCTTCATCGTGCTGGCGATCGCTCAGGGCCGCGCCGATACCTTGGGCAAAGTCGGGCCGCAATGGCTGTTCTTCGTCTATCTGCTGCACACGATGGGCGAACTGTGTCTGTCGCCGATCGGCCTTTCCATGGTCACCCGGCTCGCCCCGGTGCGCCTCGCCGCGGTCATGATGGGCCTCTGGTTCACCGCGAACGCCATCGCCAATTACCTGGCCGGCATACTGGAAAGCCTGCTGGCCGGTTCAAGTATTCCCTTGTATTGGTTTCTCGTTGGGAGTTCGCTCGGCGCCGGGGTATTGCTGCTCTTGATCACGCCGTTGCTCAAATACCTGATGCATGGCAAAGGTTAACTCCGGCCACGTGCCACCCAGCGGTTTCAAACGAGTCTGACCCTGTAGCTTCTATCCCATTACACCTAGGGAACAGCGGTTTCAAACGAGTCTGACCTGTAGCTTCTTCTGTCCTATGCGCACTGGAACTATGCGTGGCCCGATTAGTGGAATGGATTCTGAATGACCAGACGTTGTTCGATGACCATTCCGTGCTGCATGTCCTCGGACCACAGAATCGAGCAGCCCGAGATCAACGCCGCGCTGGCAATCATCGCATCGTAAACCGACAAGCGATACTGTTCCGTGATTTGTAATCCGAGTACGTGTGTTTCCTCGGTGAGCGGCGCGACGGCGCAGACGGCGCGGATGGTATCGAGCGTCTCGCGAATTTCAGCAATGGACATCTTCAGCTTGCGCGAGGCGACCGCGGCGAATTCGTTGAGCACCTGCACGCTGATGGTGCCTCCGGCCTGAATGATCTCTTCGGCACGGTCAGCTTTGCGGGCGTCATCGGAAAGCAGGTACAGCAGCACATTGGTGTCGATGAACGAACGCTCAGCTTCGCTCATTGGCTTCGAGGCGGTCAAACCTGAAATCGGCAGGCAAGCGGCCGCGAAACTTCCTGATCCTCGCCAGCAGCTCTTTAACCCCCGGCTTCTTGGCGATATCGAATGCCCGTGGACCCGCCACCTGTATCTCGATCTCGTCGCCTTCTTTGAGTTTCATGGCATCCACCACGGTGGCGGGAATCCGCACCGCGAGACTATTGCCCCATTTTGCCACCTGCATAACAACCTCCCATCGCGTAGATATACAATAATTAATGTATATCTATCTGGGACGCCATTGTCAAGGACGGACCGACTGCCCAAAGGTTTAGGCAGACGTTGACGCGGCGAAGGGGGGGGTACATTGCCGGCTAAAAATAACCATGGACAGCCAAAATAGGGAAAATGAGGGTCAGACACGAATGGCACTTACTTAAGCGGTTTCATAATAGATGTAGGGCGGGTTAGGCACGTCGTTTGTGCCGTAACCCGCCGGATGTGCCATCGAGCATTGCGTAAAGCATGTCATGTGTTGCTGCGCAACGCCTGGCGGGTTACGCAAATT
>JAUSDQ010000078.1 GCA_030650525.1 Sulfuricaulis sp. | reverse complement strand
CGGCCCCGGGCGGCAGCGCGTTACCGGAAAACAGCTGCGCCAGTTCCGCCTCGCTGACATCCTCCACCAACATGCCCAGTTCCCGGGCCAGCGCGTGATTGAACTGGATCATCGCCGGCTGTTTCACCGGCGCGGGTTGCGCCTTGGCAAAGAAAGCTTCGCCCAGCTGGATGAATCGATTGTCAAAGGGTATGTGGATCACGCTTTATGTACCAGCAGCACCAGACCAGGTGACAGTGTAACCGAGCAGACGTTCGTTAAAGACAAAGAGGAAAATCGGGTCAGATCAGGTCAGATCACAGTTTTTGCTAATATACCGAACCAGCAATAACAACCACGGATAAATATACCGGGAGGATCGGTTCTTGGCCCGCAAACCTCGCTTCAGTCTGCCTGGCGTTCCCCGGCATGTGATCCAGCGCGGCAACAACCGCGATCCCTGCTTCTTCGCCGAGGATGACTACCACCGTTACCTCGGCGACCTCAAGGAAGCATTGGATCGGAACGACTGCCGGCTGCACGCTTTCGTGCTGATGACCAATCAGGTGCATATGCTGTTAACGCCCATGTCAGAGCATGGCGTGTCGCATCTGATGCAGGACCTGGGGCGGAAATACGTGCGTTACATTAACCACACCTATCAGCGCAGCGGCACCCTGTGGGAAGCCGCTATAAATCCAGCCTCATTGACAGCGAAGCCTACCTGCTGACTTGCATGCGCTACATTGAGCTCAATCCCCTGCGGGCAAACATGGTGGCGCACCCGGGCGAGTACCGCTGGTCGAGCTATGCCGCCAGTGCCAACGGCCGGGACAATCCCCTGCTGTCTCTGCATCCCGTGTATCGGCAACTCGGCGCGGACCCGACGGCCCGCCAACACGCCTACCGCGAGCTGTTCCGGCAGCACATGGATCACACCATCATCCATGATATCCGCGAAGCCCTGAATCAGGAACTGGTTTTGGGTCGAGAGGATTTCAAAACCCGCATTGAGCAGATGACCCAGCGGCAAACTCGCCCGGGGCGGATGGGCCGACCGCGAACCGATGGCGCGGAGGAAGCCGTGGCGGATTACTATGTTCTGTGAGGCCGGCGAATATTAGAGAAAACTGTGCTCTGACTCGAACGGCACTTACTTAAGCGGTTTCATAATAGATGTAGGGCGGGTTAGGCACGTCGTTTGTGCCGTAACCCGCCGGATGTGCCATCGAGCATTGCGTAAAGCATGTCATGTGTTGCTGCGCAACGCCTGGCGGGTTACGCAAATT
>JAUSDQ010000067.1 GCA_030650525.1 Sulfuricaulis sp. | reverse complement strand
CGCGCTGTTCAATTCCGGATAGGCGTCACCCATCTGCTCACACAACGGCGCGACCAGCTTGTAAAAGAAGGTTTCGCGCGCACCGAGACGGTGGCCATGGCGGATGGCGCGGCGGATGATGCGCCGCAACACGTATCCCCGGCCTTCGTTCAAGGGCAGCACGCCATCGGTGATGAGAAACGCCGCCGCGCGAATGTGATCGGCCACGACGTTGAGCGAGTGGTTCTGACGCTCGGAAGCGCCGGTAACCTCGGCGACCGCGTGGATCAGATGCTGGAACAGGTCGATCTGATAATTGCTGTGCACGCCCTGCTGCACCGCCGCGATGCGTTCCAGCCCCATGCCGGTGTCCACCGAGGGCTTGGGCAGCGGGGTCAGCACGCCTTTCGCGTCGCGGTTATACTGCATGAACACGAGATTCCAGATCTCGACGTAGCGGTCGCCGTCCTCGTCCGGGCTGCCCGGCGGACCGCCGGGGATTTGCGCGCCGTGGTCGTAGAAGATCTCGGAACAGGGGCCGCAGGGGCCGGTATCGCCCATCTGCCAGAAATTGGAGGCATCGCCCAGGCGCGAGAAACGCTTCGGGTCCACTTTCAGCTCTTTCAACCAGATGTCGGCGGCCTCGTCGTCATCCTTATATACAGTCACCCACAGCCGTTCCGCCGGCAGCTTCATTTCCTGGGTCAGGAACTCCCAGGCGTATTTGATTCCCTCGCGCTTGAAGTAATCGCCGAAGCTGAAGTTCCCGAGCATCTCGAAGAAGGTGTGATGGCGCGCGGTGTAGCCCACGTTTTCGAGATCGTTGTGTTTGCCACCGGCGCGCACGCAGCGCTGCGAACTGACCGCGCGCACATAGGGCCGCTTATCCTGACCCAGAAACACTTCCTTGAACTGCACCATGCCGGCGTTGACGAACAACAGCGTGGGATCGTTCGCGGGCACGAGCGAACTTGACGGCACCACGGTGTGGCCGTGGCGCCGGAAATAATCGAGGAACCGTTGGCGGATTTCTGTGATTTTCATGGAGGAATTAGCTAGCGACTGTCTCAAAAATATTTTCCGGACATTTGTAGGGTGGGCATCGCCCACCATGAAGTTAACAAGTTGCTATCCAATGGTGGGCAATGCTTCCAGCCCGGGGTGCAACAAAACCCGTTGCACCCGTTCGGTGGCGTGAACACACGTTAAGTGTGTTCACGAAAACACCACCTCACCCTACATCCACTCTTGAGTTGGTGACTAATCCTGCCCGTGCAGATTGAGAACCTGCTGTATCTGATCATATGTAAAACCGCGGTATTGGAGGAAACGGGCCTGACGCGCACGTTCGGTAAAACTCTTGGGCAAGTGTGCGCCGAATTTCTTGCGCTGTACGCGCCGGATGTCCTCGATCCATTCGCGGGCCGAAACATCGAGCCAACGTTCAATCGCCTCCGCTGTCACCCCTTTATCCTGTAATTCTTTCTGTATGCGCAACGGTCCATAGCCCCGGCTGCGCCGCACCTGTATCAGGCATTCCATGAAACGATCGTCGGAAACCAGACGTTCCTGCTCCAGCCGTTTCACGGTTTCGGCCGCAATCGTCTTGGCGCACCCCTTTTTCAGCAGCTTGTCGTGCAGCTCGCTGCGGCTGTGTTCGCGCCGCGCCAGCCACTGCATGGCGAACCGGCGCGCTTCGGGAAGATCGATTTCTGGCGTCTCTTTTCTCAGGCCTCTTCCTCCGCCGTGACTTCCTCCGCCTCAGTTTCACCGGCCGCGGTTCGTGCGGCCGCCATGGCTTTTTCACGGATTCGTTTTTCAATATCGGCGGCGATGTCCGGATTGTCTTTCAGGAACTGGCGGGCGTTGTCCTTGCCCTGACCGATGCGTTCCTTGTTGTAGCTGTACCAGGCGCCGGTCTTGTCGACGATGCCGCTCTCGGACCCGATATCGACGAGCTCGCCTTCCTTCGAGATGCCTTCGTTATAAATAATGTCGAACTCGGTCTGGCGGAACGGCGGCGCTACCTTGTTCTTGACCACCTTCACGCGCGTCTGACTGCCGATCACCTCTTCGCCCTTCTTGATGGCGCCGATGCGGCGGATGTCGAGGCGCACCGAGGCGTAGAACTTGAGCGCGTTGCCGCCGGTCGTGGTCTCGGGGTTGCCGAACATCACGCCAATTTTCATGCGGATCTGGTTGATAAAGACCACCAGCGTATTCGAACGCTTGATGTTGGCGGTCAGCTTGCGCAGCGCCTGGCTCATCAATCGCGCCTGCAAGCCCATGTGCGAGTCGCCCATCTCGCCTTCGATTTCAGCCTTGGGGGTCAGCGCTGCCACCGAGTCGATGACCACGATGTCCACGCCGCCCGAGCGCACCAGCATGTCGGTGATTTCGAGCGCCTGCTCACCGGAATCCGGCTGGGAAACCAGCAAGTCATCGATGTTCACCCCGAGCTTCCTGGCATAAAGCGGGTCCAGGGCATGCTCGGCATCTATGAAAGCCGCCGCGCCACCCAGTTTCTGGGCCTGGGCCACCACGGAAAGCGCCAGCGTGGTTTTACCCGAGGATTCCGGCCCGTAAATCTCCACAACCCGGCCACGCGGCAGTCCGCCGATGCCGAGCGCGATATCGAGGCCCAACGACCCGGTGGAGACGGCCTCGATCTGTTGCACGACCCCGGCATCGCCGAGACGCATCACCGAGCCTTTGCCGAACTGTTTTTCAATCTGTCCCAGAGCCATGTTCAATGCCTTGGTCTTGTTCGTATCCATGCCTGTTCTCCTGCGCTAAACCGGTGCAATGGTTAATTTAGGTATGTTCTGAACTGCCGTGCTCGCAACGATTATTTCACAGTTCACCCAATATGGCCTAGCCCTAACAGAACAGGTCGGTGACAGCCGGGAAATATGCATCCGACAGGAACATCAGCGTGGAAAATCAAGCAACTCGTAGCTCGTAGGGCGGGTTAGTCGCGAAGCGACGTAACCCGCCGAATGCGTCTTGCGGGCACACACGGTTCTCATCCGGCGCAATACGCTTCGCTATTGCGCCCTACGCGAGCTGTGGTAAAACTAACCTTGATACCTAATGGTTGACAGC
>JAUSDQ010000063.1 GCA_030650525.1 Sulfuricaulis sp. | reverse complement strand
GCCAGCTGCTTCAAGAACGGCGGCAAAAATATCGCCCAGGGCTACCCCTACTGGGACGAGGCCACGCAAAAGGTACGCACCGCGGAAATGGACCTGAACGACTGTTTGAAGAAAAACGGCGAGCCCGAATTCACCGATCTCGACAAGGACCAGGATAGGCGCGTAAAGCTGGCCCAGTTAACCGCGTATTTTTACTTCCTATCGCAAGGACAGCGCGTCAAGATCGATGTTTCCAGCCCCGGCGCCGTCAAGGCCTACGAAGAAGGCAAGAAATTCTGGTGGCAGCGGCGCGGCCAGCTCCACTTCGCCTGCGCCAATTGTCATATGGACCTTGCGGGCAAGAACTTCGGTGGCAATCAGCCGCTTTCCGCCGCGCTCGGCCACACCACCGCTTGGCCGGCCCAGCGTCTGGAATGGGGCCGCCTGGAAACGCTGCATCAGCGTTATGCCACCTGCAACTCGCAGGTGCGCGCCAAACCCTTCAAACACGGCAGCGAGGTCTACAACAATCTGCAGTTCTACGAAACTTACATGAGCAGTGGCCTGCCCCTGACGGCGCCGGCCATGCGTAATTAGACAGCGTCATTGAATTCATGGATAAAAAACCCGGCGTCAAATCGCCGGGTTTTTTCTTTTCTTAGGGAATACGAGACCTATTCCATGCGTCTTTCGTTGACACGTTAGCTTAACCCATGAGTTGTCCATTAAATTTTTCCTTCGCAGAAAATCCTAGAGATCAGAACTGACTATGAGCCTTTCCCGACGTGAATTCCTGCAGATGCTCGCCATGGGGGCCGCCGCCGGCCTGACTCTTGACGACGGCATCCGTGGTCGCCAAGCGGTAGCCGATGACAAGAAATCGGACGATCTCTATAACCTGCCGGCGTTCGGCAACGTCAGCTTGCTGCACATGACCGACTGTCACGCGCAGTTGCTACCTACCTACTTCCGCGAACCCAATATCAATATCGGCGTCGGCAGAGCCCGAGGAAATCCACCGCATCTCGTGGGTGAAGCGCTTCTCAAACATTTTAAGATCACGCCGGGTTCCGTCGAGGCACACGCATTCACTTACCTCGATTTTGAAAATGCCGCGCGCCGCTACGGCAAGGTGGGCGGCTTTGCCCATCTCGCCACGCTAGTGAAAAACCTGCGTGCCAGTCGTCCGGACCGTACGCTGCTCCTTGATGGCGGCGATACCTGGCAAGGGTCCGCCACGGCGCTGTGGACCAAAGGGCAGGATATGGTAGATGCGCAGAAACTTCTCGGCGTGGATATCACTACCGGGCACTGGGAATTCACCTACGGCGCCGAGCGCGTGAAACAGATAGTCGATAACGACCTGAAGGGCCACATTGAATTTCTGGCGCAGAACGTCAGCGACGCCACCTGGGGCGAGTTGATCTTCAAGCCCTACGTCATCCGTGAGATCAACAAGGTGCCGGTGGCGATCATCGGCCAGGCATTCCCCTACACGCCGATCGCCAATCCACGGTATCTCATCCCGGACTGGACTTTCGGCATCAACGACGATCACATGCAAAAGATGGTGGATGAGGTGCGCGGCAAGGGCGCACAGGTGGTCGCGGTGCTCTCGCACAATGGCATGGACGTGGACCTGAAGATGGCCAGCCGCGTGCGCGGCATCGATGTCATCCTCGGCGGGCATACCCACGATGCCGTACCGGCCCCGTCCATCGTGAAAAACAGCGGCGGCAAGACGCTTGTCATCAATTCCGGCTCCAATACCAAGTTCCTCTCGGTGCTGGATCTCGAAGTAAAGAATGGGAAGGTAGCTGATTATCGCTACAAGCTGCTGCCGGTGTTCGCGAACCTCCTGCCCGCCGACAAGGAGATGGCCGCTTACATCGAGAAGATGCGCGCACCGTTCCAGGACAAGCTCGATCAGAAACTGGCGGTGACGGAGGGGCTGCTATACCGGCGCGGAAATTTTAACGGCACCTTCGATCAGCTGATCATTGACGCGCTGCTCGCCGTGCAGGGAGCAGACATCGCCTTTTCACCCGGTTTCCGCTGGGGCACCACGTTGCTGCCGGGAGACACCATCACCATGGAACATCTCATGGACCAGACCGCGATCACCTACGCGACGGCCACCGTGAATCAGCTGACCGGCGAACAGATCATGACCGTCATGGAAGACGTGGCCGACAACCTGTACCACCCCGATCCTTACTACCAGCAAGGCGGTGACATGGTGCGCGTCGGCGGCCTGCGGTATACCCTGGACCTGACCCAACGACACGGTAAACGCATCCAGGCTGTGGTGGTGAAAGACAAGCCGCTCGATCCCCGGAAAAAATACAAAGTCGCCGGCTGGGCCAGCGTCCAGCCAATTGAGCCCGGTAAACCCGTGTGGGACGTCGTCGCCGAATATCTGCACGCCAAGAAATCCATCCAGATCGCCCGCCCCTATGCCCCTCGGGTCAAGAATGCCGCCGGCAACCCCGGTTATGCCCCTTGAGACGCCCGCCACGCCGTAACGGAGCTGGGGGTCCCGGCGGGTAGTTCCGTTTGTTCCCCTGAGGTAGAATGTGCCGCTTTTAGGGGTCCAAGGAAATATCAACGATGTCCAAGCAGCACCCGATCATCGCCATCACCGGTTCGAGCGGCGCTGGCACCACCACCATTAAACGCGCGTTCGAGCACATATTCCGGCGGGCGCAAATCAATCCGGTGGTCGTCGAAGGCGACAGCTTTCACCGTTACAACCGCGCCGAGATGCGCGCCGCGATGAAAAAAGCCGAATCCAGCGACAGCCAGAACTTCAGTCACTTCGGGCCCGAGGCCAACCTGTTCGATGATCTGGAGAAACACTTCAGGACCTACGGCGAAACCGGCGACGGCCGAAAGCGCTATTATCTGCATAGCGAAGATGAAGCCGCCGAACATAACAAACGACTCGGCACGAACCTCAAGGCCGGCGAATTCACGCCATGGGAAAATATTCCATCCGGCACCGATCTGATGTTCTATGAAGGCCTGCACGGCGGCGCCGTGGACGCCAAGGCCGGCGTGGATGTCGCCAAATGGGTGGATCTGCTGGTCGGCGTGGTGCCAATCGTCAATCTTGAGTGGATCCAGAAGATACATCGCGACACCGCCGAGCGCGGTTATTCCGCCGAAGCGGTGGTGGACACCATCCTGCGGCGCATGTACGACTACGTGCACTACATTACCCCGCAGTTCTCGCGTTCACACATCAACTTCCAGCGCGTGGCGGTGGTGGACACCTCCAACCCCTTCATCGCGCGCGACATCCCGACCCCCGATGAAAGTCTGGTGGTCATCCGTTTCCGCGATCTCAAGAATGTCGATTTTCCCTACTTCCTGAGCATGATTCACGACTCGTTCATGTCCCGTCCCAATACCATCGTCGTGCCCGGTGGAAAAATGGGCTTCGCCATGGAAATCATCCTCACGCCGATAATCTACGAACTGATTGAAAACAAAAAGAAAGCTTAGAGCCCCTAACAAAAAAGCAGAAATCAAGCAGGATTTACCGGATTTCTGATCTCTATAATCCTTAATCTTGTCTATTTCATTTTGTTAGGTGCTTTTTAGCTTTTTTCCACCCCGCCGGCTAAATCCACGCCTTTCTGACGCAGTTCCTGATGCTATCTTTAAGATTATGAAAAAGAAGATTCCTGTTCAGGATCTGCAACACGGCATGTATGTCTCCGAGCTGGTAGGCCGGCACTGGCGCGATACACCATTCCTGTTCCAGGGTTTCGAGATACACACAGACGAAGAGATCCAGGAAATCAGGAAGTATTGCGAACACGTCCTGATCGACACCGAACAGGGATACGATATCTCATCCAAACCCAGACGACCCGTACCGATCAGCCCGCAAAAAAAAGCCGAACCGGATGAACTCACCAGGGAGCCGATTATCAATCTCGAAAAGGTGGTCGAAAGCTTCGCGCCGTGGCACCATCGCGTGCCGCGTTATAAAGACGCCACGGTACTTGAGGAGGAAATTAGTTACGCCAAAAAGGCCACGATCCAGACGCGCGAAGCCGTCTATAACATCATGGGCGACGTGCGCCTCGGCCGCAGCATCGACACCAACGTTGCCAAAAAAGTCGTGGCCGACATGGTCGACAGCGTCATCCGCAATCCGGATGCGCTTATGTGCCTCAACCAGCTGAAGAACAAGGACGAATACACCGCGCTTCACAGCTTGCGGGTTTGCGTGCTGGCGCTTGCCTTCGGCCGCCACCTGGACTTGTCGGACGAGGAACTGAATGTGCTCGGGCTCGGGGCGCTGCTGCACGATGTGGGTAAAATGAAAGTGCCGAACGATATCATCAATAAACCCGGCAAGCTTACCGAGGAAGAATTTAATTTGATGAAGAGCCACGTTCCGCACGGCGTCACCATTCTCGAGGAGACCCATGGCATCCCTTCGACCGCGATCGACGTCGCCCGGTACCATCATGAACGTTACGCCGGCGGCGGTTATGCCATGGGAGCTAAGGGCGAGCAGATCGGGCTGTTCGGCACCGTCGGCGCCATTGTGGATTGTTACGATGCCATTACCTCGGACCGCTCCTACCACGTCGGTATGTCGGCGCACGATGCGCTGAAGAAAATGTACTCCTGGCGCGGCAAGGACTTTCAACCGGTCATGATCGAGCAATTCATCCAGTGCATGGGCATCTATCCCATCGGCAGTGTTGTTGAGCTCCACAATGGATGTGTCGGCGTGGTCATCTCGGTTAATCGGGAACGGCGTTTGCTGCCCAAGGTGGCACTGGTCCTAAATACCGATAAACAACCCTTCTCATCCGTCAGGGTTATCGATCTCATGGACTATTCTGAAAGGCGCAACCGGGATATGGAGATTCGGAAAGTCCTTCCCCCCGGTGAGTATGGGGTTCTCCCCACAAAATACATCCCGCTCGGCAACTGAGCGCTTTCTCGGGCGCCTCCCTAACGTTATCATCGCTGACATCCGGCCGCGGGCCGCTGGCGTGTCGTGCGTTCGCTGCGCATAATACCAGCAGGCAAAATACCACGGCCCTTTACATTTAGACGGTAAATAACAGGAGAGTAATGGATGAGTGACGCCCTGGATTATCTGATCAAAGCCCGACCCGAAGCGATGAAATCCTATTTCAAGTTTCTCAAGGAAACAGGCAAATCGCTTGACCCAAAAACCCGGATGCTGATCACGGTCATCACCAAAATCGCGACGCAAACCGAAAATGGACTACGTCAGTACCTGCCGCGTGCGCTCGATGCCGGGGCTACCCCGAGCGAAATCCTTGACGCTATCCTGCACGCCTTTCCCGCATTAGGGCTCGCCAAAATCGTATGGGCCGTCGATATCCTGCTCGACATGGACATTCCGGAATTCAACGCCGAGAACCTCGGCGCTGAAAAACGCTGGCACGATGTCAGGCCCGCGGACCAAATCCCCGAAGGGAAGATCACGTATTGCGACAGCGACGGGCGCAGCCTGTTTATCTACCGCGCCAACGGGGAATTTCATGTCTACGACAGCCGCTGCCCACATCAAGTCACCAATATTCCGCACCTCGCGCTGGAGGGGTTTCGCCTCACCTGTCCCAAGCATCGCTGGGCCTTCGATATCAAGAGCGGCGAGTGTGTGGAAAAAGGCAACCGCCCGTTAAAGCGCTTCGAAGCCAAGGTGGAAAACGGCCGCTTGGTTGCACGTTGGTAAGAAATAATAACCAGACTTCGTGTTCATGCCGTCGGCGGCACGAGTTCCCACGTGCGGAGAATTTCGTAACGCGCGCCTTGCGCGTGCATGTGCGAGGCCACGAGGCAAAACCGGCGCACTTCCCAGGTAAGCGGTTCGATCGGATGATTTTTATCCCATCGGTGCAGCTTGCGCGCCAGGGTCAGGTGCGCGACGTAAGAACGCTTTTCCGGCACATAACCGCAGGCAATGAGTCCGCTATTCAACGTCTGCACCAGTTGTAACAAGGCTTCCGGCACCTGCTCCGCTCCAGCCCACAGAATCCCCGATTTCGACCAGCAACCCATCTGCTCGAGAATCAACGTAAAGGGCTCGCCGTGAATCGCAGTGGCTGCCCGCTCGGCGCATTGCCGGAATGACGCCGGAACGGCACCGAGAAATGCCAGCGTCAGATGAATGTTCTCCGGCACCACACGGCGCCCGTCACCGTGCATCGTCTTTCCGGCGAGATCGTGCAGCCTCGTAGCGATCTCTAATTCCGGCCACAGCGCAAAAAACAGCCGTTGCGTATTCGGCATGGGCGATGAAAAAGTCACAGGAATCACCGGCGATCCGCGTAAACGACCGACAGTTTACTAAAAAATGGTGGGCCGTGGTGGACTTGAACCACCGACCAACTGGTTAAAAG
>JAUSDQ010000059.1 GCA_030650525.1 Sulfuricaulis sp. | reverse complement strand
AAAGAGGGCAACATGAAAGTTTATTACGACAAAGACGCAGACCTTTCCCTGATCAAAAGCAGACAGGTAACCATCATCGGCTACGGTTCGCAAGGCCATGCTCATGCGCAGAACCTGAAGGAATCCGGCGTCAACGTGACGGTCGGTTTGCGCAAGGACGGCGCATCCTGGAAAAAGGCAGTCAGCGCCGGGCATCAGGTGGCGGAAATCGCCGATGCGGTAAAGAACGCCGACGTGGTGATGGTTCTTCTGCCGGACGAGCAGCAACCAGACATCTACAACAAGCAGATAGCACCCAATCTGAAAAAAGACGCGGCGCTGGCTTTTGCGCACGGCTTCACTATCCATTACAACCAAATCGTGCCGCCGGAAGATGTAGACGTGATCATGATCGCACCGAAAGGCCCCGGCCATACCGTGCGTTCCGAATACCTCAAGGGCGGCGGTGTGCCGACACTGATCGCGGTGTATCAGGACAAGTCCGGCAAGGCCAAGGACATCGCGCTGTCCTATGCGGCAGCCAACGGCGGTACCAAGGGCGGCGTAATCGAGACCAACTTCCGCGAAGAAACCGAGACCGATCTGTTCGGCGAGCAGGCCGTGTTGTGCGGCGGCGCGGTGGAACTGGTCAAGGCCGGTTTCGAGACGCTGACCGAAGCGGGTTACGCGCCGGAGATGGCCTATTTCGAATGCCTGCATGAACTGAAACTGATCGTCGATCTGATGTATGAAGGCGGCATCGCCAACATGAACTACTCGATTTCCAACAACGCGGAATACGGCGAATACGTGACCGGCCAGCGCGTGATCGGCAACGAAGCACGTGCCGCGATGAAGGAATGCCTGAAGAATATTCAGAACGGTTCCTACGCCAAACAGTTCATCCTGGAAGGCCGCACCAACTATCCAGAAATGACCGCGCGCCGCCGTTTGAACGCAGCACATCCGATCGAACAGGTCGGCGGACAGTTGCGCGCGATGATGCCGTGGATCAGCAAGAACAAGCTGGTTGATCAGTCGAAGAACTAGAAGCAGGGGCTAGAGGCTAGGGTCTAGTAGGGGCTAGAGGTTTACCCAACCTCTAGCTTTAGCCCCCCAGCCTCTAGCCTCTATCTTGGCCCCTATTCCCCAGTCCTTATCCCCTTATGACCAATTACCCCCACCCCATCATCGCCCGCGAGGGCTGGCCGTTCCTGATCGGCTCCATCGCCATTGCGTTGCTGTTATCAGCACTGGTCGGCGGCATCGCCGAACTGTTGGCCTGGATAATCGTCCTGTTTGTGCTGCAATTCTTTCGCGACCCTTCGCGTGAAATTCCGCAGGATGCCGGGGCGGTGCTGTCGCCGGCCGATGGTCGAGTCATCAAGGTCGAGCGCACACAGGATCCCTATGGGCAACGCGAGGCGATTTTGGTCAGCGTGTTCATGAACGTGTTCAACGTGCATTCCAACCGCAGCCCGGTGGACGGTACGATTGAGCGGGTGCAGTATTTTCCCGGCAAGTTCGTGAATGCCGATCTCGACAAGGCTTCCGCGGAGAACGAGCGTAATGCGGTGGTGCTGAAGACCGCAGACGGGCAGACCGTGACCTTTGTCCAGGTGGCGGGCCTGATCGCGCGGCGCATCCTGTGCTACGTCAAGGCGGGCGATCCGCTGGCGCGCGGCCAGCGCTACGGCTTTATCCGCTTCGGCTCGCGCGTGGATGTGTACCTGCCGCTGGATGCCGCCGTGAAAGTCAGCATCGGCGACAAGGTATCGGCGACCACTACTATTCTGGCGGTGTTGCCGTAAAACGGTTAATCTAGGCTCATGGACGAATTTGATACCCGCAAGCCAATGAACCTGCGCAGGCGCGGCATTTACCTGTTGCCCAACCTGTTTACGACCGGTGCGCTGTTCGCCGGGTTCTACGCCATCGTGCAGGCGATGAATCTCCGCTTTGAATTTGCGGCGGTGGCAATTTTTATAGCCATGGTGCTGGACGGGCTGGATGGCCGCGTGGCGCGGCTGACGCATACGCAAAGCGAATTTGGCGCCGAATACGACAGCCTGTCCGACATGGTTTCGTTCGGCGTCGCGCCCGCGCTGGTCATGTACGAATGGGCGCTGAAAGGCCTGGGCAAGTGGGGCTGGTTCGCCGCCTTCATTTATTGCGCCGCCACCGCGTTGCGCCTGGCGCGCTTCAACACCAACATCGAAGTAGTCGATAAACGCAATTTTCACGGCATGCCCAGCCCGGCCGCCGCCGCGCTGGTAGCGGGATTCGTATGGGTGATGCTGGATTACGGCTTCAAGGGCAGCGACCTGCGCTGGTATGCGGCGGCGCTGACGGTATTCGCCGGGTTGAGCATGGTCAGCAACCTGCCGTTCTACAGTTTCAAGGACCTGAACATGCGCAAGAGCGTGCCATTCCTGATGATTTTCCTGATTGCGCTGTTTTTCATCCTGATTTCCAGTTATCCGCCCGGCGTATTGTTTGCGTTGTTCCTGTGCTACGCCTTGTCCGGCTATATCCTGTGGGCATTGCGTCTGCGCAAAAAACAACACCCCATTGCGTGAGCCGGTAAAACTCGTTATATTTCGCCACATGCACTTCTCCACGCACATCGCAACACTTCAATCCACGTTCAGCCTGCTGGCTGCGCTGCTGCTGCGCAGCGCGCGCTAATCACACACCACATTATCGAAGTGAGCGCGCAAACCGACCATCGGTTGCGCAGGTTTAACCTATTTTCATTGGAGTTTTTATCATGCCAAATAAAATGCCAAATAAAACGACAGACAAATTGATTATTTTTGACACCACGTTGCGCGACGGCGAGCAGAGCCCCGGTGCGGCGATGACCCGTGAAATGAAAGTCCGCATTGCGCGCCAGTTGGAAAAATTGGGCGTGGACGTGATCGAGGCGGGCTTTGCCGCCGCCAGTCCCGGCGATTTCGAGGCGGTGAAGGCGGTAGCGGAAACCGTGAAAAATTCCACGGTGTGCTCGCTGGCGCGCGCCGGTGAGAATGACGTGCGCCGTGCCGGGGAAGCGATCCGCCCGGCGAAATCGGGACGCATCCATACCTTTATC
>JAUSDQ010000034.1 GCA_030650525.1 Sulfuricaulis sp. | reverse complement strand
CTTGGTACCAATGCCGAAATGCTTGAGCAGCTTGCCGCTGTGGCGCGTGTCTTCCGCGGCGATCAGATCGACCTCCGCGAGGATTCGTGCCGCGCGCGGCGCCATGTCCTCGAGATTGCCAATAGGCGTGGCCACAACGTAGAGCGTGCCTGCTTTCGACACAAAAAGTCCCCGACTCGATACCTTGGCGCATTCTAAACAGGAAACCGCATGAAACCCATCCGCTGGCTGGCTATTCCTTTAATATGTGTTGCCGTCCTCGCGGGCTGCGAGACGGCGCGTGTGACACCGGGACTCACGTTGCCACCGGTGAGCGCGGATGCCGCCGAAAAGGCCGAGAACAGCGGTGAATATCTGCTGGCGGCGCGTGAATACAGCCGCCTGGCGGAAGCCGCGATTGCCCCGCAGCAGCAGGACTTTCAGCTGCGCGCCGTGGCCGCGTTGATCAAGGCTGGACAACTGCGCGAGGCACGTTCGCAGGTGGAGTTGATCAACGTCACGCCGCTGGATGCCTCATTCATGGCGCGCAAACGCGTTTTGCAGGCGCGCATCCTGATCGCCGAAGGTGCCTTTGAAAAGGGTATCCGCCAGCTGGATGAAGCCGGTAATCTGCGCAATTTGAGCCCCGCGCTGCTTTCCGATATCAATAGTGTGCGCGCGCAGGCGGAGCTGGCGCTTGGCAATCCCATCGGCGCGGTGCAAAACCTCATCAATCGCGAGCAATACATTGTCAACAAGGAGGCCGTTACCGAAAATCAGTTGCAACTATGGAAAATCCTGGTATCGATGCCGCGCGCACGGCTCGCCACCGAACTCAATATCGCCCGCGACCGGGTGCTGTCCGGCTGGGTCGAGCTGGCGCTGATTGCCGTGGAAAATACCGGCCAGTCGCTGCGGCTCAGTGCCGCCGTGGAACAATGGAAAAAGGCCCACCCCGCCCATCCGGCCGGGGAAGCGGTATTTACTTCGCTCATGAGCCCGATCCCGGGAATTTCCGGGCGCATCGAGCGCATCGCGCTGCTGCTGCCGCTGACCTCGAGTTATTCGGCGGCGGCGCAGGCGGTACGCGAAGGATTCCTGGGCATGGATGCGGCCAACGCCGACCCGGACAAACCCAAGATCACCGTCTATGACACCGGTCCGGACTCCACGAAGGCGCCGGAATTTTACGACCAGGCGGTCAAGGACGGGGCGCAACTCATCCTCGGTCCGCTGGGTCGCGAAGCGGTGGAAGCCGTCATGCGCCAGGCGAGCATCAAGGTGCCCACCCTGATGCTCAACCACACCGACGAAGATCCGGGGGCAATCAGCAAATATCTCTTCGAGTTCGGTCTGCCGCCCGAGCAGGAAGCGCGGCAGGTGGCCGAACGCGCCTACCTGGACGGCCACCGCATGGCGGCCGTGCTTTATCCGAAATCGCCGTGGGGCGAACGCATGATGGCCGCGTGGCAGGACCATTGGCTGCGTCTGGGCGGCGTGGTCGTCGCCAGCCAATCCTATAATGAAGCCGACGTGGACTACTCCGAGCCGATCAAGAATCTGCTCAACATAACCCAGAGCGAGACGCGCAAATCCCGGATCGAAGCCATCGTCGGACAGAAACTGCAATTTGACGCGCGCGCGCGCGCGGATATTGGCTATATTTTCCTGGCCACCGACGCCAAACACGGGCGGCTGCTCAAGCCGCAGCTTAATTTCTATCATGCCGCGCAGGTGCCGGTGTATTCCACGTCGCACATCTTCACCGGTATCGGCGACGCGGTGCAGGACGTCGATCTCGATGGCATTGTTTTCGGCGACATGCCGTGGATGCTGGTCGGCGATGGCAAGATCCTGGAGTTGCGCCAAAAGCTGCAGCGCAACTGGCCTTACGTCCACACCGATCTCGACCGCCTCTACGCCCTGGGTGTGGACGGTTATGCCATCCTGCCGCACCTGAGTCGCATCAGCGTGGACCCCTCCGCCCGTTTCAGCGGCGTTACCAGCGGGCTTTCGCTGGATCGCTCCGGCCGCCTGCAAAGACAGCTGCTGTGGGCACGCTTCACCCGCGGCCTGCCCAAACTGGTGGATACCTTTCTCAAGCACAAGGGGCAGTTCGAGATCCAATCTAATGACGAGACGAACGAGCGGTAGCGAGTAGGGCTTCTGGTCTTATGGCAAGACGAACGAGCGGTAGCGAGTAGGGCTTCCTTAATGACGCGCCCGTCGCCGATAAACCTCAGCCGCGGCCGTAAGGCGGAAGCACTCGCCTGCGCCCACTTGCAGCAGCAAGGGCTCCGGCTCACGCTGCGCAATTACCGCAGCCCCTATGGGGAGATCGATCTGATCATGCAGGAGCGCGAGACCCTGGTGTTTGTCGAGGTGCGCTACCGCTCGAACGCGGATTTCGGCACGCCCGCCGAGACCGTGGATACACGCAAACAGTCCCGGCTGCGCGCCACCGCCGAACATTATCTGCAGAATACGCCGCGGGCCTCCAAGAAAGCCTGCCGTTTTGATATCGTAGCGATTACCGGAAACGGCGAGGACAACAACTTTCGCTGGTTACGCAACGTTTTCTAATGGCTTATGAAAATACGATTTTGTATCGCCAAGATGCCAGGCATGCCGAGAAGGACAATGTTAGACAGGATTCACAGGATTAAAACAGGATTAACAGGATTTTTAATTTCCAAAATCCTTTATCCTGTAAATCCTGAGAAATCCTGTTAATCCTGTCCATTACTTTTTTTGGAACGCTAAATTTTAGTTCAAGGACACCCGACATGGCCAAGAGCAATCTTCAAATCGCGCCCGATGCCACCGCGCTGATCGCGCGCGTGAAAAACAATTTTCAGGAAAGCATCCTGACCACGCGTAACTGCATGGAGACGCTGGCGCCCATCATCGCGCAAGCGGCCGCGCGCATGATCCAGGCGCTGCTCACCGACCGCAAGATACTGGTCTGCGGCAACGGCGGTTCGGCCGCGGATGCGCAGCATTTTTCCGCCGAGCTGCTGAATCGCTTCGAGCGCGAACGCCCCGGACTGCCGGCCATCTCGCTCACCACCGACACCTCGACGCTGACCGCGATCGCCAATGACTACCACTTCGACGACATCTTCGCCAAGCAGGTGCGCGCGCTCGGCCAGTCCGGCGATGTGCTGCTCGGCATCACCACCTCGGGCAATTCACGCAATGTGATCCGCGCGGTCGAGGCGGCGCACGAGCGCGACATGATCTGCGTGGCGCTCAACGGCCGTGAGGGCGGTGAAATGTCCACCGTGCTCACGGGCAACGACGTCAACATCTGCGTGCCGGGCTCGTCCACGGCGCGCATTCAGGAAGTGCACGGCATCGCGATCCACTGTCTGTGCGACCTCATCGACTACCAACTTCTGGGGCAGGGTTAAAATGAATCATCGATATATTATTCTCACGCTTATCTTTGCCAGCGTTACCCTCGCGCAAGGCTGCGCGCCGGTCATCGTCGCCGGCGGCGCGACCACGGCGGTAGCCGCCACTGACCGCCGCAGCGTCGGCACCCAGCTCGACGACGAAAACATAGAGCTCACGGCGCGCAGGAAGCTCAACGACGACAACCGGCTCGGTGACGACGTCCATGTCAACATCACTTGTTTCAACGGCACCATGCTGCTGACAGGTGAGGCCACCACCGCCGAGCAGCGTGATATCGTGGTGTCGCTGGTGAGCAGCATCCAAGGCGTCAAGCGCGTCATCGATAGCGAACTCAATGTGAGAGAACCCACGGCCTTCGCCAACCGCGTGCGCGATTCCTGGATCACCGGACAGGTTAAGGCCAGAATGCTGGGCACGGAAAACCTGAAGGCAACCCGTATCAAGGTCGTGACGGAGAGATCCGTCGTCTACCTGATGGGTCTTGCGACACAAAAGGATGGCGAACTGGCGGCCACGGCGTCACAGCAGGTTGATGGAGTCAAGAAAGTTGTCAAGCTGTTCGAGTATCTGGATTGACCGACAGCCAGCGTAAAATCGTCCGCGACCCAGCGCAGCTCGCGACACGGCTGGCACAGCTCGCCCGTCCCGTTGTCTTCACTAACGGCTGTTTTGACATTCTGCATCGCGGGCATGTCGCCTACCTTGAAGAGGCCGCGGCGCTCGGGAAATCGCTGGTTGTCAGTGTCAACAGCGATGCCTCCGTCCGCCGTCTCGAAAAGGGACAAAACCGCCCCATCAATCCGCTCGACGACCGCATGGCGGTACTTGCCGCGCTCGGCTGCGTGTCGCTGATCGCATCCTTCGACGACGACACGCCCCTGGCGTTGATCAAGCTGGTGCGGCCGGATCATCTGGTGAAGGGCGGCGACTGGAAGCCAGACAAGATCGTCGGATCCGAATTCGTGAAAGGTTACGGCGGCCAGGTCCATTCCATACCCTTCCGCTACGACCGCTCAACCACGGAACTGCTGCGCCGCATACGCTCGCATGAGTGAAGTCCCCGGCCCGTTCGTTGAACGACTCAAGGCCATTTTGGGCTCGCAAAACGTGCTGACCGATCCCGCCGACCGCTGGCCCTACGGACAGGACAACTCGCGCAAGCACACGCCGCCGGATTGCGTGGCGTTCGCCACCACGCATGCGCAGGTGCTGGAAACGGTGCGTCTGTGCAATCGCTTCGAGGTGCCGATCGTCGCGCGCGGGCGCGGTACCGGCACCACCGGCAGCGCCGTGCCGGTGCGCGGCGGGCTGGTGTTGTCGCTCGAGCGCATGGATCGTATCGTCGACATGGATCCGGCCAACCGCGTCATGCGCGTCGAACCGGGCGTGATCAATCAGGCGATACAGGACCAGGCGGCGCAACATGGATTTTTTTGGCCGCCCGATCCGACCAGCAGTGCCTATTGCACCGTCGGCGGCAATATTGCGCTCAACGCCGCCGGCCCGCGCGCGTTGAAGTACGGTACCACGCGCGAGAACGTGTTGGGCTTGGTCGCGGTCACCGGCAACGGCGATGAAATTCACACCGGCACCTACACCACCAAGGGCGTCGTGGGCTATGACCTGACGCGCCTCATCATCGGATCGGAAGGCACGCTCGCTATCGTGACCGAGGCAACGCTGAAGCTCACGCCATTGCCCGAATCGCGTCGAACGCTGCAAGCCATTTATGACAGCGTGCGCAACGCCGCGGCGGCGGTGTCGCGGATCATGGCGCAGCCGGTCACGCCTTATGCGCTGGAGTTCATGGACGCCGCGGCGATCGAGATGATCCGGCGCTACTCGCAAGCGGAGCTGCCGCGCGGTGCCGGCGCGCTGCTCATGATTGAGGTCGACGGGCCGGAGGCGGCCATGGAAAAGATGGTGGCCGGTATTACCGCGGCCGCGTACGGCGACGGTTTGTTGCACCTTGCGGCGGCCAAGAACAAGCAGGAAGCGGCGGCGCTGTGGGCCACGCGCAAGGCGCTGTCCCCGGCGCTGCGCACCATCGCCCCCAACAAACTCAACGAAGACGTGGTCGTGCCGGTCTCGCGTATTCCCGATCTGATCGACGGCCTCGAAATGCTGGCGCGCGAATACGGCATCCCGATCGTCAATTTCGGCCATGCCGGCAACGGCAACATCCACGTAAACCTGCTCTATGACACGCAAGACCCGGAGCAGGAACGCAACGCCCTGCCCTGTCTGTCGCGCGTGTTCGATCTGGTGCTGAAACTCGGCGGAACGCTGTCCGGCGAACATGGCATCGGGATCGCCAAGCGCGATTACATCAACCGCGCCATCGATCCCGTCACGCTCGACCTCATGCGCCGCATCAAGCGCCAGTTCGACCCCAAGGGCATACTCAATCCCGATAAAGTTTTTCCGCCCGGGTAATGCTATCGTTTCCCGATAACGACCGCTGTACGCCGTTACCGGGTGGATTAGCGGTAAGGTTTTGTCCAGCATTTTCCGATACGATCACCTTAATATAAAGTCTTGCAAACTGAAAAAGGAGAATACGATGAAACGCGCGCTCGCCTCTCTAGTCATCCTGCTCACCGCCGTTCCGCCGGCATGGGCCGCCAACAATATCGACCAGATCGATCAACTGATTCAGTCCGACTTCCGCGATCTATCGGAAGATCTGGGCGCGGCTCTCAGTTACAAGGGTGTCACCCCGGCCGAGCCGCTCGGCATCACCGGATTTGACATCGGCATCGAAGCCACCGCCACGAAACTGCAACACCGCGACGCCTGGAATCGCGCGAGTTCCGGTACCACGTCCGACTCGGTCTTGATTCCCAAGCTGCATCTGCACAAGGGGCTGCCAGCCGGCATCGATCTGGGGGCGTTCTATACTTCCGTCCCAAACTCAAACATCAAACTATGGGGCGCGGAAATACGTTATGCCATTTTCGAAGGCGGCGTGGCGCAGCCGGCGCTCGGCCTGCGCGGAACCTATTCGAAGCTGGCGGGCGTCAGCCAGCTCGACTTCCACACCACCGGCCTGGAACTGCTTATCTCCAAGGGCTTGGCGATTTTCACGCCGTACGCGGGCGTGGGGCGTGTTTGGACCACGTCGGAACCGGTCGGCGTCTCCAACGTCAAGAAAGAGGAATTTTCCCAGGGAAAATACTTTGTCGGCGGTAACTTGAATCTCGGTCTTGCCAATATCGCCCTCGAAGCGGATCGGACCGGCGCCGCCACTTCCTACAGCGCCAAATTTGGATTCCGGTTCTAGAAGTTTATTGAAAAAAGCTTCGTCACCCCGGCGCAAGCCGGGGTCCAGATAATTAAAAACATTGAAATCATTTATATGCTGGATTCCGGCTTTCGCCGGAATGACGACTTCGAGGGAAAAGTAATATCCAATATTTATCAACACCCACTAATTAGCGCTCGGTCAACTCCATTTTTTCCCCATCGCGTTTCATGTCGAGCTGGCCCAGGAACGACATGCCGAGCAGGACCTCGGAAGGGTGGCTGCCCTCGACCACGCCGGCTTGAACGTTATACAAGGTGATATTCCCGATCTGCACCGACTGGAGATTAAGATTGTAAGTGCGAACGTAGCCGGACGCGGTACTGGCCACCCCGGCGCGGCCGAGCCGCCGGTAGTCAAGCCCGATGCGGCCCGCGGTGTCACCGCTCATCGCCACCGTGGTCGCACCGGTGTCCACCATGAAGCGCACCGGCGCGCCATTGATCGAACCATCGACAAAAAAATGGCCGCCGCGCTCGGGGTAAAGCGTTACGTTACCCTTGCCTTTTAAGGCAAAACCCGCAATCACCACGCCAAGCCGGAGCACTTCGCGCTTGCCGCCGACCTCGATATCCGCTTTTTCTTCCTGCGTGTCGGTCGCCAACAGCTTGATGCCTTCCGGACTCACCTCACCGCTTTTTAGCACGCGGCGTAGGCCGTCCACGACGATGATCGCCTTATCCTTGAACAACGCCTGCAGCGAAATTTTTTCCACCGCGCCCGCGTGGTGTGTCGCCAGCGTCAACATAACAACCAGTAAGGTTTTCAGGGTCCGGGAATCCGCCGACATATTTCTTAAATCCATGGGTGACTATACAATCGGCGCATGCAGGAAATTCTGATCTTCCGTCACGCACCGCACGAGGGGCCCGGGTATCTGGCCGATTATCTCAAGCGCCATCGCCTGCCCCAGCGTCTGGTTAAAATCGATCAAGGCGATCGCATTCCT
>JAUSDQ010000031.1 GCA_030650525.1 Sulfuricaulis sp. | reverse complement strand
GCCGAGCAGCTGACGCAATCGCACCGGCGCCAGTCGGCGCACGGCAAGTTCTGAACCCACGAGGGCGCCTGCCAGTGCCGCGAGCATCATCCAGGGCAAGCCGCGCGGTAGCATCATGTTGACGCTGAGCAAACCCGCCAGGCCGGCGATCGAGTTGACCAGGATGAACGCCGCCGACACCGCGGCCGTGGTGCGCATGTTGGCCCAGCGCCGGAACAGCAGCAACGGACTCAGGAAAATTCCACCGCCCACGCCGGTCAGTCCGGAGACAAACCCGAGACCAGCGCCTATCGGCAGCGCCACCGGCAGACGTGGGGCCGCGCGCGTCGACGGCTCGTGATGGGATAATAGAAGCCGCCAGGCAGCCACGAGCAGCGTGGCGCCGACGAGGTACTGATACAACAGCTCATGCAATTGCCAGGTCCCACCGAGGAACGCCAGCGGGATCGAACCCAAGGCAAAAGGCCAGAACAGACCGGCGTTGAAATATCCGGCACGCCACAGACGCACGAACACCAAGCCGGCTACCACGATATTCATGGTGAGTGCCGCCGGTTTCATGATCGTCGCGGAGACGCCGAATAACGCCATGACCGCGAGATAACCGGAGGCACCGCCGTGGCCGACGGAAGAGTAGAGCATGGCCGCCGCCGCGATAAAGACCAGCAGCCACATGAACAAAGACGAATCGAGCGATTCCAAGTGTTAGCTTTGTAGCGTGACGATATGGGACGTGCTAGAAAATAGACGATGTTTGATTCGAGGCATCTTATGCTGATTTTGTGCGCAAAAAAAACCGCCGGCCGCGTGTTGCTCGCCGGCCTGCTTGGCTTGCTGGCTGCTTGTATCAGCGTGCCACCCCTGGCGCCGGGTATCGGCCAACCGATCCCCTGGACGGAGCTTCCCGGTTGGAGCGAAGACCGCCACGCCCAAGCGTGGCCGGCCTTGCTCAATAGCTGCCAGAAGTTGCCGGCGCGCGATGCCCAATGGAAGGCGATTTGCGCCGACGCCGCGCTGCTTGCGGTACCGGACGATGACATCGCCCGGGCATTTTTTGAGACCCGTTTCAGCGCGCGTCAGGTAACCGGCCACAACGGCGCCAGCGAGGGATTGATTACCGCTTACTACGAACCGTTGTTGCACGGCAGCCGGACGCGCACCGAACGTTTTCGTTATCCGCTGTACGGACGGCCGGACGATCTCGTGGTCGTGGATCTCGGTGAGCTTTATCCGGAATTGCAGGGCAAGCGATTTCGCGGACGGCTGAGCGGGAATCGTGTGGTGCCGTACTATTCGCGCGCCGAGATCAACCACGCGCCGAAACCGCAACGCCCACCAACCCCGCGTCCGCTTTCCGGTCAGGAGCTCGTTTGGGTCGATGACCCGGTGGCGCTGTTTTTTCTCGAGATTCAGGGCTCCGGTCGCGTGCAGCTCACAGACGGAAAAATAATGCACGTGGGTTATGCCGATCAGAATGGGCACCCCTATGTCGCCATCGGACGCAAACTCGTCGAATCCGGCGCGCTCAAACTCGAAGAAGCCACCATGCCCGCCATCCGCGCCTGGCTGGTGGCCCATCCTGATCAGGCGCAGGCGGTGCTGAACAGCAACCCGAGTTATGTTTTTTTCACGCTGCGTGAGCCGGAGGCCTCGGGTCCGACGGGGGCGCTGAACGTGCCGCTGGTGCCGGAACGGTCGATCGCGGTGGACCCGGCGTTTATTCCGCTGGGGAGTCCGGTGTGGCTCGATACCACGCTACCGGACAGCCGCGACCCCAAGCCTTTCCGACGGCTCGAGTTTGCCCAGGATACCGGCGGGGCGATCCGGGGCCCGGCGCGCGCCGATCTATTTCTCGGGTTCGGTGAGAAAGCCGAGCGGCTGGCCGGCGAGATGCGCCAGCGCGGGAAACTGTATGTGCTGTTACCGGCCGCGCGTGCGATGAATTTGCCTTAGAGTCTCTAACAACATGGAATGGACAGGATTAACAGGATTTTTCAGGATTTACAGGATTAAGGATTTTAGAGATTAAGAAATCCTGTTAATCCTGTCTAGATGAATTTGTAAGGTGCATTTAATTATTGTGCCAGCGCCACGGCGTTACACTCGCCGGCGCGCGTTATCGGATAGAGTTTCAGCTCGCCTTCCATCAGGGTGACGTCGGCTACCAGTTGGCCGACCGCGATGACGTTGTCGCGCGCGGGCGGTGCGTGGAAATCGCCCGGCGCCGATTTAAGCCACAGCGCATGGGCCAGTCCCGCGCCAGGTCCGGCGCGATCGGTGGCGAACATGGCCGACAACCAGGTCCGATCCGGCCGGGCGATGCCCGCGTTCGCGGCCGCGATGCCCGCGATATAGACCCACGCCTCCGGCGCCGATTCCATGGGACGTGTGTAATACGACGGCGCGTTTTTCAGCACCGGGCGTCCGTCAATCGCCGCCCGGGCGATGGCGATAAGCCGCAGTGGTGCGAGGCGCACATAACCGGCGAACAGCACGCCATCGGAATTTTGTTTTGCGAGCGCCTCCCAAAGTCGCGCGAGTGACAGCGACGGTGGCAGGCGCCAGCTCAGCTCGCTGGCGCGCTCGGGCGCGATGTAGACCAAGCCGTTGGATTGAAAGTAACGGTTACTGACAGTGAGGTAATAGTTCGGAGATCGCGTGTTCGTGGTGCGTACCCACGCCGCGCCACCCACGACCACGGCATCGCCCAACCCGTCCCAGCCACCGATAGCGGCGGAACCGAGGCCGAACTGGATTTTTTTTGCGTCGAAATATATTTCCTTCAGGACATCGGGCACCTGTGCCCGGGCGCGTGCCGTCATGTCGCCGATCACGCAAGGGCTCACCGGCTGCCACCACCACGGGCCGAAAATCACGGCGCTAACGATGCCGATGCCGAGCAGAATAACGAGCTCTTTTTTCAGCGACATCGCAAATATAATGACAGGACGAATGAGCGAAGCGAATAGGGCTTCATTGTTCAGGAGGCGGCGGCCGGGCCGGCCGGGTTGCCGCACAGTTGCAGCAGCTCCTCGCCAATCAGCGCCCGCCGCCAGCCGCGGGCGAGTCCGCCGGTCATGTCGCCGGTGATCAGCTTCAAAAGTTCCCGTCTCGGTGCCAGCAGGGTGGCGCTGATTTTCACCTGTGCGGCCGTGGCCCGCACCCGCGTTTGCAGTTGCTCGTATAACGCCTGCTGGCGGCGGTCGAGACGCTGCAATTCTTCCCACAGTGGTTCGGGATCGGCCGCCTGGCCGCGGCGCACGGCCTGCAGAATGTCAGCGCCCCGTTTGCGCGCCAGGGCCCCGCCCATGCCGGCGATGCGGCCGAGCACCTCGAGGTTTTGTGGCGACGTCACGGCGGTTTCCAGCAAGGCCGCATCGGTGGCCACCCAGCCGCGCGGCAGATTGCTTTGTTGCGCCGCGAGTTCGCGCCACGCGGCCAGTTCACGCAACGCCATTTGCGCCGGTGGCGGCAAGGCGTGGCCTTGCCGCAGACGCCGAAAGGCTTCGCGTGGGTCATTGCAGTAACGCCGGGGGTCGGTGAGCGCGGCGCATTCTTCGGCGAGCCATGCGCTACGCCCGAGCGTCTCAAGCTGTTGCGTCAGAGCGTGATACACGTCACGCAGGTAGCGCACATCGTCTTCGGCATAATGCAGCTGCTCCGGCGGCAGCGGTCGCGCCCCCCAGTCGGCGCGGGTGTGCAGCTTGGGGAGCCTGTGACCCGTGATGGATTCGACCAGCGCCCCGTAGCCGATCTGATCGTCGTAGCCACACAGCGCGGCGGCGATCTGAGTATCGAACACCGGCGCCGGCGGCGCGCCGCGAAGATCGGCGAACACCTCGAGGTCCTGGCGTGCGGAGTGGATGACCTTGAGCACCTGCGGCGAGTAAATCACCTCGAGCAATGGCTCAATGGTCGGCAGTGCCAGGGTATCGACACAGGCAACCATGTCCGGTGTCGCCACTTGCACGAGACACAGGCGCGCATAGTATGTCTGGGTGCGCATGAATTCCGTATCCAGCGCTATCCACGGCTGGTCATGCAGCTGCGCGCACAGTCGCGTCAGCGATGACGGATCCTGAATCGGTGGTGCGGGCGTAAAAGAATCCCTATTCGCTTCGCTCATTCGGCCTGTCATAATCCGTGAAGTCTTGCTTCGCTGCGCTCGTTCGTCTTGTCATAAAGGAAGCCCTACTCGCTCCGCTCGTTCGTCTTGTCATTAGATTATGAAGTGTATGCATTTCCTGTCCCTCGCCCAACTGCAGGCCAGGGAGGGTGATTATGGTTTATGATTGGCCCATGAGTCGGCGAAGGTATCAGAGGTATGGCAGGATAGCAGCGTGGTACCTGGGTGCGCTGGTGCTGTGGGGGCTCGCCGCCTGTGAACCGTTCTGGATCGCTCCGGAAGGTCGGGCACAGGATTTCATTGAAACCCTGGTGACCAAGCCCGTGGATACCCAAAAACTGCGCGCCATCGCCCATGTCGCGCCCGACCGGAATCCCGAGGATCTGCTCGATGACTTGTCCGCCCGGATCGCCGTGGATTTCCTGCGCGCCAAGCAGGCTCAGGGGGTGGTGCTGGATTTCGCCCAGAGTGACGTGCGCCAGATCGATACCACGCGCCGAATGGTCACGGTTCGCGTCAGCTATCGGCAACTTGGCGCGCCCGCGAACGGCGCGGTCCGGTTTCAGGTCCGGTTCGAAAAGGACAATCAGGGTCAGTGGCATATCGCGCGCGTGACCGGCGATAACTAAAGTTAACACTTTACCGATTTTATGCTCTTGAAAACATTGCTCGGCATTTGCCTGTTGCGCGCCAATCCGCAAGACCTGCCGACTTCCCATTCATGGATGCTCGCGGCGCTGGTCGCTTATGGACTGGCCGACGTCATCGGCGTGCTCGATTCCCTGTCGCTGAGCAGCGCGTTGTTGGCGGCCGCGGTGGACACGCTGCTGCTGGTGGCGGCCACGCATCTGGCGTTGCGCTGGCGTAACCTGGAAAACCGCTTTCCCCAGACGCTGTTGGCCCTGGCCGGTGGTGGCGCCCTGCTGTCACTGCTGGCCTGGACGATCGCCGGCCTGACCCGCGGCTGGCTGGCCCCGGAGTGGGTGTGGGCACCTTTTCTCGTATGGTATATCCTGGTTTTCGGCCACGTGCTCCGACAGGCTTTGACCATATCGATGGTCGCCAGCTTGACCGCCAGCTTTATGTATTTAATCCTGTCGATGGGCGTCACGGGCCTTTTTTTGAATCCTCCCCCGGTGACGAACTGATAATGACAGGACGAACGAGCGCAGCGAGCAGGGCTTCCAGTCTTATGGCAAGACGAACGCAGTAGGGCTTCATTGATGCGCATTCATATTCTCGGTATTGGCGGAACCTTCATGGGCGGCCTGGCGCTGCTGGCGCGCGATCTTGGCCATGAGGTGACCGGCTCGGACGCCAAGGTGTATCCGCCCATGAGCACCCAGCTCGAGGCGCAGGGCATCCGGCTGATGGAGGGTTACGAAGCCAGCCATCTCGACAGTGCCAAACCCGAGCTCGTCATCATTGGCAATGCGCTGTCGCGCGGCAACCCTCTGGTGGAAGCCGTGTTGAACCGCGGACTGCGTTACACCTCCGGCGCGCAGTGGATCGCGGAAAATGTTTTGCATGGCCGCTGGGTGCTGGCGGTTGCCGGCACGCACGGCAAGACCACGACGGCCGGCATGCTCGCCTGGATTTTGGAACAGGCCAATCTCAAACCCGGGTTTCTGATCGGCGGGGTGCCGGAGAACTTCGGTGTCTCGGCGTGTATGGGCCGTGAACCCTTCTTTGTCATCGAGGCCGACGAATACGACACGGCATTTTTCGACAAGCGTTCGAAATTCATCCATTACCGTCCGCGCACCGCCATTTTGAGCAACCTGGAATACGACCACGCCGATATTTTTCCCGATCTCGACGCCATCAAGCGTCAATTCCATCACTTTGTGCGCACCGTCCCCGGGTCGGGGCTGCTGGTGGTGAACGCCCAGGACGAAAACCTGTCAGAGACATTGGCCATGGGCTGCTGGACCCCGGTGGAATATTTTGGCGCCGAAAACGGCTGGCAGGTGCGGCCGCACAATCCCGAGGCCAGCCGTTTTCAGGTGCTGTTCGGCGGCCAGGATCAGGGCGAGGTAACGTGGGAACTGCTCGGAAACCATAACATGGCCAATGCGCTCGCGGCCATTGCCGCCGCGCGCCATGCCGGCGTGCCGGTAACGACCGCGGTGGCGGCGCTGGCGAAATACCGCAACGTGAAACGCCGGCTGGAGGTACGGGGCGTCATTCGTGGCGTTACCGTGTACGACGACTTTGCGCATCATCCGACCGCGATCGCGGCGACGTTGCAGGCGCTGCGCGCGCGGGTGGGTAATCGACGCATTCTGGCGGTGCTGGAATTGCGCTCCAACACCATGCGCATGGGCGTGCACCGCGACACGCTGGCCGGGTCGCTGACGCAGGCAGATAAGGTGTTGCTGCTCAAACCGGGGGACCTCAACTGGAACCTCGAGCGGGTGACGAGCGCCCTGCAAGGTCGCGGAGAGGTTTATGCCTCGGTGCCGCAGATCATCGACGTGCTGGTCAAACAGGCCCAGCCAGACGATCACGTGCTGATCATGAGCAATGGCGGTTTCGACAATATCCATACCAGACTGCTGGAGCGTTTGCAGGCCTAGCCATTTGCATTGCCGACAAGAATTTCATACGCTGAATAAAGTATTTTTTACGGAGAAACTAAATAATGAAACGAACGATTGGTGGATGGTTGTTAGCGGTTATCCTGTTTCCCGCCTTGGCCCAGGCGGCCGTGGTCGAAGGCAAGCACTATACGGCCGTGCCGTTTCCGGTGGCGGTCGAGACCGGCAACAAGGTCGAGGTGCGTGAGATTTTCTGGTACGGTTGCCCGCATTGCTATGTGCTGGAGCCGGGACTGGCGAGTTGGCTGAAAAAACTCCCCGCCAACGCCCAGTTCGTGCGCACACCCGGCACGGTTTCGGCGCGTTGGGCGACCCACGCCCAGGCGTATTACACCTTCGAAACGCTGGGCGTCATGGATAAACTGCACGCCGCTTTCTTCAAGGCCGTGCAAGAACAGAAGAAGGACGAGCTGAACGATGAAAAAGGCATCACGGAATTTGCCGTGCGCCACGGCGTCGATCGCAAGCAATTCAGCGAGGCCTTCAATTCATTCGGCGTGCGGCTGAAGCTCGAGAAGGCCAAGCAGCTCAACCAGGACCTGAACATCGACTCCGTTCCATCGGTCGTTGTGGATGGCAAGTATCTCACTAGCCCCGCCATGGCCGAGGGCGAGGCCCAGTTCTACAAAGTCCTGGATGATCTGATCGGCAAGGCGGCCAAGGAGCGCAAGAAGAAAGCCGCCAAGCCCTAAAATAGACAGGATTAACAGGATTTTTCAGGATTTACAGGATTAAGGCTTTTGGAAATAAAGCCCTGTTAATCCTGTTTTTTACTCCTGTAAATCTTGTCTATTTATTCTTTTTGTTAAGAGTTCTTTATGTATGCTATCCCCGTCAGACCAGGCGGCAGGACCTGCTAAGCTAATATTTTGAGTAGTACCCGCTGCATACAGGGCTGCCCGCGGCGACTTCGCGCTGTCATGGATAGAAAGCAAACAAAGCACATAGCTGAGGATCAGAGTTTGAGCGCCCGCTGGCGCTCTTCTCCCCTCGCGGCCGGCAATGCCGCGTATCTTGAGGAACTCTACGAGCAGTTTCTGAGCGACCCGGCCTCGGTACCCCCGGCCTGGCGGAGTTACTTCGAAGGTCTGCCGCGCGTCGATGGCGTGGCGCGGGATATCCCGCACTCGACCGTTCGTGAAGAATTCCGCCAACTCGCCCGCCATCACCAGCCCGCGGCGGCGCCCGTGGAACAACCAGCAGCGCCGGTTGAATCGGCGGACAAGCAGATCAGGGTGCTGCAGCTCATCAACGCCCATCGCTATCGCGGGCATCAAGCCGCGAAGCTGGATCCGCTCGGGCTCAGGGAGCAGCCGGATTTCCCCGACCTCGATCCACGTTCCCATGGATTGGGCGAATCCGATCTGGACCTGGTCTTTGAAACCGGCTCGCTCGTGGGGCCGCGGCAAGCCAGCTTGCGTGAAATACTGGCGCTATTACGGGCCACCTATGGGGGAACGGTCGGTGTCGAGTACATGCACATCACCGATACCCAGGAGAAGCGCTGGATCCAAAGCAGCCTCGAGAGCGTGCAGGGTGTTCCTGCTTACCCGCCCGAGGTGCGAATCAATCTGCTCAAACGACTGACCGCGGCCGAGGGCCTCGAGCACTATCTGCACACCAAGTACGTGGGGCAGAAACGTTTCTCGCTCGAGGGCGGTGAAAGCCTGATTCCCATGCTGGACGAACTGATTCAGCGTGCCGGCTCCACGGGCACGAAAGAGGTCATCATCGGCATGGCGCATCGCGGCCGGCTCAACGTGCTGGTCAACATCCTCGGGAAAAGTCCGGCGGAATTGTTCCGCGAGTTCGAGGGCAAGGCGCAGCACAACGGCGGCACCGGCGATGTAAAGTACCATCAGGGTTTTTCCTCGGACGTTGCCACCGAAGGCGGCACGCTGCACGTCGCGCTCGCGTTCAATCCTTCCCACCTGGAAATCGTCGGGCCCGTGGTGCAGGGCTCGGTGCGCGCGCGCCAGGAGCGGCGCCGGGACAAACGTGGCAACCGCGTGCTGCCGGTGGTGATCCACGGTGACGCCGCCTTCGCCGGACAGGGCGTGGTGATGGAAACCTTCAGCATGTCGCAGTCGCGCGGCTACTCGACCAAAGGCACGGTGCACATCGTGCTGAATAACCAAATCGGGTTCACCACCAGTCAGCAGCAGGACGCGCGTTCCACGCTCTATTGCACCGATGTGGCGAAGATGGTCGGCGCGCCGATTTTTCACGTGAATGGCGACGACCCCGAGGCGGTCCTGTTCGTGACGCAAATCGCCCTCGATTACCGCATGACCTTCCGCAAAGACGTGGTGATCGATCTCTACTGTTATCGCCGCCACGGCCATTCCGAGGCGGATGAACCGACGGTGACGCAGCCGCTCATGTACCAGCGCATCCGGACGTTGCCCACCACGCGCGTGAATTACGCGAGCCGGCTCGCTCAGGCCCAGGTATCCGACGCCGACGCCGCCGCCGGCATGCTGCAGGATTATCAGCGGCAGCTCGATTCCGGCGCCTGCGTGGCGCCGCGCATCGTTCCCAAGGAACAGGCGGGCTACGACTACAGTGCCGACTGGAGCCCGTACATCGAAGGCAAATGCGACCCGGCGACCGATACCAAAGTGAGTCTCGAAACGATTCGCGATCTGACCGAGCGCATGCTGCGCTTTCCGGAAGGCTTCGAGCTGCATTCGCAGGTAACCAAGATCTACGACGCCCGGCGCAAGATGGCGGCCGGGGCCATGCCTCTGGACTGGGGGTTCACTGAGAATCTCGCTTACGCGACCCTGCTCAAGGACGGTTTCGGCGTGCGCTTGTCCGGTCAGGACTCGGGACGCGGGACGTTCTTTCATCGCCACGCCGTGGTGTACAACCAGAAAGACGGCACCGCCTATGTGCCGCTGCGGAATCTTTTCGACGGCCAGCCACGCTTCATGGTCATTAACTCTCTGTTATCGGAGGAAGCCGTGCTCGCCTTTGAGTACGGTTATGCCACGGCCGACCCCAAAACGCTCACCATCTGGGAAGCGCAGTTCGGCGATTTCGCCAACAACGCGCAGGTGGTGATCGACCAGTTCATCGTCTCGGGCGAGCAGAAGTGGCGCCGGCAAAGCGGGCTCGTGTTGTTCCTGCCGCACGGTTACGAAGGCCAGGGTCCGGAGCACTCGTCGGCGCGGATCGAGCGCTATCTGCAGCTGTGCGCCCAGCAGAACATGTTTGTCTGCGTGCCGACCACGCCGGCGCAGTTGTTCCATCTGCTGCGGCGCCAGATGCGTTGGATGTGTCGCAAGCCGCTGGTGGTCATGGCGCCAAAAAGTTTGCTGCGCCACCGGGCTTCGGTGAGCAGCCTGGAAGACTTGACGCAAGGCTGTTTCCAGCCGCTGTTGCCGGAGACCGAGGCGCTTGAGGGCGCTGCGGTCAAGGAGGTCATCCTGTGCAGCGGCAAGGTCTACTATGATCTTATCGATCGCCGGCAGACGCTGGGGCGGCGTGACGTGGCGATTCTGCGCATCGAGCAGCTGTATCCCTTCCCGGCGGAGGAACTGAAACAGGAGCTTGGGCGTTTTCCGCACATCGGTCGTTGTCTCTGGTGTCAGGAAGAGCCCAAGAACAAGGGTGCCTGGTACCAGATTCAGCATCAGATCCGGCGTATCCTCCCTCCCGGCGTGCTGCTGGAGTACGTGGGTCGGCCGCTGTCGGCGGCGCCGGCCGTGGGCAGTTATCAACTTCATCTCAGTCAGCTGCACGAATTTCTTGACCAGGCGTTAGGAACCTTGCCGTGATTTCGGAAAAAACTATCCATGACTGCTGACATCACCGTGCCGATTTTTCCGGAATCGGTCACCGAAGGCACGATTCTCACCTGGCACAAACAGCCGGGAGAAAAAATCACGCGCGGCGAGCTACTCGCCGAGATCGAGACTGATAAGGTTGTTTTCGAGGTGCCGGCCCCCGCGAACGGTTTGCTCACCGAGGTCGCGACACCGGTGGGCGCGACCGTGAGTTCCGGCCAGGTGATTGGCCGCTTCGATCAAGGCGTCGCGACAACGGCCGCGCCGGTCCCCGCCAAGCCGGCGGTGACGCAACCTGCAGCCGCGGCACCTGTGGTCATGCCCGCGGCCAAACGGCTGATGGAAGAACATGGCCTGAAGGCGCGCCAGGTAGCGGGCAGCGGCAAGGGCGGACGCATTCTCAAGGAAGACGTGCAACAACAGCTTGAGAAAAATGAACCCGCGCCGGTGCCCGCCAAACCGAAACTGGCTGCCGCCCCGGAGTCGGTCAAGGCCGCGCCGCCGCCAACCGTGCCGGCCGGCGAGCGCCCCGAGCGGCGCGTGCCCATGACGCGGCTGCGCGTGCGCATTGCCGAGCGGCTGGTCGAGGCGCAACACACGGCGGCGATTCTCACCACGTTCAACGAGGTCAACATGCAGCCGGTGATGGAGCTGCGCGCGCGCCATCGTGAGCGTTTTGAGAAAGAGTACGGCGTGCGCCTCGGCTTCATGTCGTTTTTCGTCAAGGCCGCGGTCGAAGCGGTCAAGCACTTTCCCGAGGTCAATGCCTCGATCGACGGCAACGATATTGTCTATCACGGTTTCTACGACATCGGCATCGCGGTCAGCAGTCCGCGCGGACTGGTGGTGCCGGTGCTGCGCGATGCCGACCGGCTGACCATGGCCGAGATCGAATCGGCCATCCGGGATTATGGCGAACGCGCCCAGAACGCACGGCTCACGCTCGAGGAGATCACCGGCGGCACCTTCACCATCACCAACGGCGGCGTGTTCGGCTCGCTCATGTCGACACCAATTCTGAATCCGCCGCAGAGCGCGATCCTGGGCATGCACAAGATTCAGGAACGGCCGGTGGCGGAAAACGGCCAGGTCGTGGTGCGGCCGATGATGTATCTCGCGCTCTCCTACGACCATCGCCTGGTGGACGGGCGCGAGGCGGTGCAGTTCCTGGTGATGATCAAGGAACTGTTGGAAGACCCGACGCGATTGCTGCTGGAAGTCTGATATGACTGAGCGTTATGACATCGTGGTGATCGGCGCCGGACCGGCGGGCTACACCGCGGCCATCCGCGCGGCCCAGCTCGGCATGCAGGTTGCCTGCGTGGACGACTGGCGCAGCGCCGCGGGCGATCCCGTGCTCGGCGGCACTTGTCTCAATGCCGGTTGCATCCCGTCCAAGGCGCTGCTCGAGACCTCCGAGCTTTTTATATTGGCGCGCGATCACGGCGCCGCCCGTGGCCTCAAGTTCAAGGATTTATCCTTCGATCTGGACGCCATGATGGCGCAAAAGCACAAGGTGGTGTCCGAGCTCACGCGCGGCATCGCGACCCTGTTCAAGGCCCATGGTGTGACCTGGATTCAGGGCCGCGGCAAACTGCTACCGAAAAATAATATCGAGATCGCGGGGGGCCAGCCGCCGCTTGAAGCCGAGCACGTGATCCTGGCCAGCGGTTCGACACCGGTCAGCCTCAAAAGCGCGCCGTTCGATGGCGCACGGATCGTGGATTCACAGGCGGCGCTGGAATTCAAAGAAGTGCCGCACCGTCTCGGCGTCATCGGCGCGGGCGTCATTGGGCTCGAGCTTGGCAGTGTCTGGCGGCGACTCGGCGCCGCGGTGGTGCTGCTCGAGGCACAGGAAACGTTTCTGCCCATGGCCGACGAGCAAGTGGCGCGCGAGGCGCTCAAGCAGTTCACCGCCCAGGGGCTCGATATCCGCCTGGGCGCGCGGGTGCTGGAGAGCCAGACTGAAAACGGCACGGTGGCGGTGCGCTACCAGGACAAGAGCGGTGAGCGCGCGGAAATTGTGGACCGGCTCATCGTCGCGGTCGGGCGGCGGCCCAATACCGATGGCCTGTTCACCGAAGCGGCCCGGCTATTGCTCGATGAGTGGGGCTTTGTGCATGTTGATGAATACTGTCACACCAATCTGCCCGAGGTTTATGCCATCGGCGATCTGGTCAGGGGGCCGATGCTGGCGCACAAGGGCATGGAAGAAGGTGTCATGGTCGCCGAGCGTATCGCCGGGCGGGAGACCGCGGTGAATTACGATGTCGTCCCGTCCGTCATTTACACCCAGCCCGAAATCGCCTGGGTGGGCAAGACCGAGCAGGCGTTGAAGAGCGCGGGGGTGGCCTATCGTGCCGGTGTCTTTCCGTTCGCCGCGAACGGTCGCGCGAAGGCCATGGGTGCGACCGCTGGTTTCATCAAGGTCTTGGCCGACGCTAACACCGATCGCGTGCTCGGTGTGCACCTGATCGGTCCGAGTTGTTCCGAAATCGTCGCGGCGGCAACGCTGGCGATGTCGTTCGGCGCCTCGGCTGAGGACATCATGGCCACCATGTTCGCCCACCCCACGCTCTCGGAAGCCTTGCATGAAGCGGCGCTCGCCGTCGACGGGCGCGCCATCCACCTCGCGCAGCCTAGACGTGCGAAGCCCTGAATAAAGTTTTCTTCACGAAGGTTCAGATTTCGGCAGCCATTATCGGGGTGGCTACGGAGGTGGCCAAACGTTATCCCTTCTGGGGCGCGGCCATCATTGCGTTACCGCTTACCTTAATCCTCGCCATGAGTTGGCTCTAAGGTTCGCGCGCGATATATTTTTTGTCGTGCCGGTGTCGCTGGTGTTTTTTTGTGCCGTTTCTGCTCGAAACCAAAACCCGTCTCGGTTTCATCGCCAACATGTGCGTCGGCCTGGCATTGCCCGCCGTTGGCGTGTGGCTGCTGCGCCGGATTATTCACTGACCGGAGACGTGTTGCCGCCCGGACGGCGTTATCGCTTCCTCCTACCGCGCTGTTTTTTGACGGGCAGACACTGGTGGCTGCGAAACAGCTCGACAATCGCGCTCGCCTCCACGGGTTTGCTGAAAAAATAGCCCTGCATCCCATCGCAACCGTGCTGGCGCAGGAAGTCCAGCTGTTCCCGGGTTTCCACGCCCTCGGCGATGGTTTGGATGCCGAGGGCGTGGGCCATGGTGATGATGGCGATGACGATGGCGGCGTCGTCCGGGTCCGTGGCGATGTCATGCACGAAAGACTGGTCGATCTTGAGGATGTCGATCGGAAAACGCTTGAGATAGCTCAGGCTCGAATAACCGGTGCCAAAATCGTCCACGGAAATGTGGGCGCCCAGTTTTTCCAGTTGCCCGAGGACGGACGCAATCGCCTCGGGATTCTGGATAAGAGTGCTCTCCGTCAGTTCGATGTCCAGCAGGCGCGGGTCGAGCGCGGTCTCGTCCAGAATCTGCCGGATGACGTTCTCCAGGTTCGGCAGCCGGAATTGCCGCGCCGAGAAGTTGACCGCCACGCGCAGCGGCGGCAGTCCCTGTTCCTGCCACGCCTTGCCCTGGGCGCAGGCGGTGCGTAACACCCACGCGCCGATCGGAATGATGAGGTTGGTGTTCTCCGCGAGCGGGATGAATTTGGCCGGCGCAATCATGCCGCGCTCCGGATGTTGCCAGCGCACCAGCGCCTCGACCCCGGTGATCTGGCCGCTGGCGAGGTTCACTTGGGGCTGGTAATGCAGCAGGAGTTCATTTCTTTCAAGCACGTGGCGCAGGTCGTTTTCCAGCGCCAGATGCTCCGAGGCGGTGAGCGTCATGTCCGCCGAGTAATATTGGTAACTGTCGCCGCGTTCCTTGGCCCGGTACATCGCGATGTCGGCGTTTTTCAGCAGCGTTTCGGGGTCGCGTCCGTCGGTCGGGTAAAGGCTGACGCCGAGGGCGGTGGCAAGATACAGATCATGATCCCTGACATGGAAGGTGTGCGTGAACTGGTCGAGGATTTTTTGGATGATTTCGGCGACGTCGTCCGGATGCGCCAGGTCGGCGAGCGCCACGCAGAATTCATCCCCGCCCAGCCGCGCCACGGTATCGCCCGGGCGCACGCATTCGCTCAGGCGCCCGGCCAGGGTTTTAATGGCCTGATTGCCGATGTCATAGCCGAGCGTGTCGTTGACGTTCTTGAAATCGTTGAGGTCCAGACACAGCACCGCTACCTGGCGTTTGTGACGATCCGCGTCGACGATGTTCTGCCTCAGGCGGTCCAGCAGCAGGGTACGGTTGGGCAGGCCGGTCAGCTCGTCGTGATAGGCG
>JAUSDQ010000057.1 GCA_030650525.1 Sulfuricaulis sp. | reverse complement strand
GCGACATAAATGTTGTGGACATATTGAAGCTTGGTTTGCCAGGTCTGGCGTTTCTGCTTTCACTCTTGTCATACCACCTTTTGACAAAAGAACAGGAAAAAACCTCGCCTAGCGTGAGAATGCTGAAGTCCATTAGGCATTTTATGTATGTGAACATCTTTCTTGCGGTATTGACGATCGCTGCCCCCATTATCGATAAGTATTCTGGTGGATCGCCTGGGATGGATATTCATAGTGTGGCGGCCAAAGCGGATGGAGGAAATCTAGGAAAGGGAAACGCAGCGGTGTGCACGACCGTGTCTTACGCCAATAGACACTTGCTTATAAAAGATGTAACGACTGGCAGGGCTATTCAGGTTTTCGCGCGCTCGGTGATTCCCTGCGCCAGCGGCATTCATATTTCGTTGACGCCGGAAGACGCCACCAACCTGGGATGGCCCAAGGGAGAATTATCGTCCCTTGTTGAAGTCGTTCCGGCGGCGCTTGGGCAGATGTTTATTTTGTAGATAAGCAAAGGAGGTTGCTATGCGCATTAAAAGAATTGCATTGGTCATTATTGTTCTTTTGTATGGCGAGCTGTCATTCGCGGATTGCACATACAACGGAGTCAATTATCCCAACGGCACGGTATTGGGGCCTTATGTTTGCAGTGGAACGCAGTGGGTAATCAGACAGTAAATATCCCGCCGCCGTGATGATTCCAGTGTGCGGATCGGCCGATGCGAAATCGGTGATATTTTTCACAGATCGATTTTTCGCGACTCGCTAAAGTACATTCATCAACTGGATAACAGGCCGTGGGGGGGTTGTCTGCCCCCGCGGCCGAGGAGGGATTCTTGAATAGTTGGAGACTGACCATGTTGTCCGAGGAGTTTTTTTTGGCCCTGGGTTTGTTGTTGGGCGCGGCGCTCGGAGTGGTGGCATGCCTGTATACCTGAGCCGCATCGCGGCGCAATGGAAATTGACACAGATCGCGCGCCTTGGCGTGCGTCGATAGGAGGTTCTCATGCTTCCAGGGGAAAGATGGTGTTACCTCATGGCACGCGTGCTGTTGCAGCAGGGACAGAACGACCGCGCACTCATGTTTATCGGGGAACTGATGCAGACCTGCACCGGCCGTCCGCATGCGCGGCGCTTGTTGGCGGAAATTGACGGTAGCATCGCGGCACCGTTGGCCAATGCCAATGACCTGGGAAGCGTTCCGGCCTCGGCGCACGCGGCGGAAATTCATCGAAAAACGTGATCCAGTTCACAGCGTTCCGGCGGCTTCCGTTTTAATGTGGCGCCAATGCTTAAGTTCGATTTATTGCTTCGGCAGGCGTCTTAAAGCAGTAACACGTCCTGATACAGGGATCGTGAATTTAATTTTAATATGGAGGATAACTCATGTTACGCAAGACCATTCTTATTCTGGCATTACCACTGTCGTTGTCACTGCCCTCCTGGGGCGCGGAGGATGCCTCGGTGACATCCATGCTTTATGAGGGTGCATCGGGAACAGCGGCGACAAAGCAGGGCGAGGTCAAGGGTGGTGTGGCCGCGTCCTTGGCGCAGGACCGTGACGCTGACACCAGTGACGCGGAAAATGTGGATTGCTTTTATCAGGAGCACGCGAACCATCCGAGCTGCGCCAAGGCACCCAAAGCGCGGGCGGCGGACGCAACGCACGGTCTGCATCAAAAAGCCCGTAACTGATCTGGCAATATCAATCTTTTGGAAAGATAGCCACATCCCGTTGGCTCTCCGGCCGGACTGGCCTACCGGCCGGGGAGATTTTTTTTCGTATTTTTCCGTGATGTTTCTTATGACTCAGCTCGTAGCTCGTAGGTTAGGGTGAATGCAATGAACCCCAACAAACAATCGTACGACTCGACGTCGGGTTTCGCTGACGCTCAACCCAACCTACATTGTATGATCTTGCGCGCCACCGCCTCGGCGATTTTCATCCCGTCCACGGCGGCGGAGATGATGCCGCCGGCGTAGCCCGCGCCTTCACCGGCGGGATAGAGGCCCTGCGTGTTCACGCTCTCGAAATCCTCGTTGCGCGCGATCCGGATCGGCGCGGAGGTGCGTGTCTCCACGCCGGTGAGCACGGCGTCGTTCATGGCAAAGCCTTTGATAGTCTTGTCGAACTCCGGGAGTGCCTCGCGGATGGCGGCGCTGGCGTAGTCGGGCAGGAGCTGGCCCAGATCGGTCCAGGTGACGCCGGGCGTGTAGGAAGGAATCACCGAACCCGGTCCGGTCGATGGACGCCCGGCGAGAAAGTCGCCCACGAGCTGTGCCGGGGCGTTGTAATTTTCTCCGCCCAGTTCAAATGCCTGTGCCTCAAGATGTTGCTGCAAGGCGATCCCCGCCAGCGCATGGTCGCTGCCAAAGTCCCGCGGCGTGATGCCGACGACAATGCCGGCATTGGCGTTGAGTTCGTTGCGCGAATAATGGCTCATGCCGTTGGTGACCACGCGCCCTTCCTCCGAGGTGGCCGCGACGACTTGCCCGCCGGGGCACATGCAGAAACTGTAAACGTCGCGGCCGTTATTACAGTGATGCACAAGTTTGTAATCGGCCGCTCCCAACATGGGATTACCCGCCTGTTGGCCCAGGCGGCAGACGTCAATCATGTGTTGCGGGTGTTCGATGCGAAAGCCGATGGAAAAGGACTTCGGCTCGATATGTACTCCGCGGCCATGCAGCATTGCAAAGGTGTCGCGTGCGCTGTGGCCGACGGCAAGGACGACGTGGCCGGTGGCGATGAATTCGCCGTTGGCAAGCGTTACGCCGCGCACCGAGCCGTTTTCAGTGACGATATCCGTGACGTGGCTCTCGAAGCGAATCTCGCCACCGAGTTCGAGAATCATCCCCCGAATCTGCTCCACGACCTTGACCAGGCGAAGTGTCCCGATATGCGGCTTGCTGATGTAAAGAATCTCTTCCGGCGCCCCCGCGTCCACGAAGTCTTTGAGGATTTGTCGCATATGATGCCCGCGGTCCTTGATGCCGGTGTGCAGCTTGCCGTCGGAGAAGGTGCCGGCGCCACCCTCGCCGAACTGTACGTTGGATTCCGGGTTCAGGCGGCGCCCGCGCCAGAAACCCCAGACATCCTTGGTGCGTTCACGCACGATCTTGCCGCGTTCGAGGATGACGGGCTTGAAGCCCATGCGCGCGAGTGACAGCCCGGCGAATATCCCGCACGGACCGGTGCCGATGACCACCGGCCGCGTTTTGATGTTCGGGGGAGCCTGCACCGGGTAGCGGTAGACTTCATCCGGTGTACGCGAGATGCGATGGTTATTTTTAAAGTGCTTGAGCAGCGCGGCTTCGTCTTCAACCTCGACGTCGAGGGTGTAGACGAACAGGATTCCGCCGGATTTGCGCGCGTCGTAACCGCGTCGGCGTATGTGAAAGTCGAGCAACTCCGGCTCGGGTATTCCCAGCGTGCGCAGGATCGCGGCCTTGAGATCGTCCTCGGGGTGGTTGAGGCCGAGCCTCACTTCAGTTAGCCGCAACATGGGGAATGATGAAAGATCGCTGACAGTCAGACGGATAAGTTTGCGTTATTATGGCACATCAGTGCCGGGCGCTCGGGCGGATGGGAATTTTCATTCGTCCGCACTGCCCTGCCAGCCGGGCGCTCAAGCTGCCGGCGGAAGCGATAGCCAAGACAGCGGTGAAATACCGCGAGGCGCAGACGCAACTTACCTGCTGATTTCTGGACTAATGTAAGCGGATTCGCCGATTTTTCGTCTCGGGTCATATCTGGTAAAGTATGCTGATGCCACGTCAGAGAAGATATTCGCGCGTCATTTCCATGTTGCTGGCGGCGGCGCTGGCCTGGGCGCCCGCCTTGCCTGCCTTGGCTATGTCGATCAAGGCCGGCGCTGCCCAGGCGGTTCACGCTAGCCATGACGGCAACCACGGGAATGTGTCGGACCCTGCCAAAACAATACAGACCCCCTGTACCCAGCACGATTCCTGCAGTGGCCAGTGCTGCGTTTTCTGTGCGCAGTGTTTCGGTGCTGTTTCGCTGGTTCCTCTGGTCCAAACCCATTCGCATCCGGTGCCAACGCCGGTCCTGGCGGAGCTGCATCCGCGCATTCTCGTTACCTCTCCCGAACGACCTCCACGTTTTATTTTTCTCTGATTATCAGCTGTAGTTGACGCTGCGAGGCGTCGCGCCGCCGCCGCGGCGTGTTCGGTATATTCATCCAAGCATTTCGGGAGAACGTTATGTCTACACGTGGAAATTTTTCGATCATGCCGAATTTGCCGCGCCGGCAATTTCTCCAGGGGCTGGCCGCGGGCGGAGTCCTGCTGGGTATATCGCCCTGGTTCAAACCGGCCTGGGCGCGCGCGAGCGAAACCGCCACGGGTGGCGCCCCGGTGCTCACCGGCACTGAATTCGATCTTACGATCGCGGAAACACCCGTTAATTTTACCGGCACGCCGCGCATGGCCACCACCATCAACGGCTCGATCCCGGCGCCCACTTTGCGCTGGCGCGTGGGTGATACGGT
>JAUSDQ010000014.1 GCA_030650525.1 Sulfuricaulis sp. | reverse complement strand
ATGCAAAAAGACCCCAACCGGCCGCGACGTGTCGCGGAGCTTATCAGGCGCGAACTGGCGATGCTGATTACGCGCGAGCTCGACGATCCGCGGGCGCACGAGATTACGATTACGGGCGCGGAGGTGTCGCGCGATTTCTCTTCTGCACGAATCTATTTCTCGTTGCTCAGCGGTTCAGTCGAGGCGAAACAAACGACCAAGTCGCTTAATCGTGCCGCCGGATTTCTGCGCCACGCCCTGATGAGGCGGGTTTCGCTGCGCACGGTACCGGTACTGCGGTTTTATTTCGATGAGTCCGTCGAGCGTGGCGCGCGCATCGACAGCCTGATCGCACAGGCGCTCGCCGAGGACAAGACGCACGAAAAATGAATGGACAGGATTAACAGGATTTTAAAATATTAATTTTTAATCCTGTTAATCTTTTTTGTAGGATGTAGGGTGGGCACCGCCCACCGTCGGACAGTCAGCGAAGCCGTGTTGGTGGGCGATGCCCACCCTACAAAATACCTTGAATGAGGATATTGATGCTGTGAAGCAGCAACGACGTAATTGTGACACCGTAAACGGAGTGCTGCTGTTCGACAAGCCCGTGGGGCTGACATCGAATCAGGCGCTGCAGACCGTGAAACGCCTGCTCAATGCCTGCAAAGGCGGGCACACCGGTAGTCTCGATCCCATCGCCACCGGACTGTTGCCGCTTTTTTTCGGCGAGGCCACCAAACTGACCCAGTTTCTGCTTAACGCCGATAAGCGCTACTGGACGGTATTTCAACTCGGCGTGAGCACCACGACGTATGACAGCGAAGGTGAAGCGACCGCGACCCGCCCCGTCACTGTTTCCCGGCGGGATATCGAGCGGGCCCTGCAACGGTTTCACGGCGAGATAGAACAGATACCGCCGATGTATTCGGCGATCAAGCACCAGGGCGAGGCGCTCTATAAGCTCGCGCGCGCGGGCGTGGAAGTCGAGCGTGCGCCGCGGCGCGTGATTATGCATGAAATCAAGCTGCTCGAGTTTCAGGACAATCGGCTGACTCTGGAGATCGCCTGTTCCAAGGGCACCTATGTCCGCAGCCTGGCGCAGGACCTCGGCGAAGTGCTGGGTTGCGGGGCGCACGTGGTGCAGTTGCGCCGTCTCGCCATCGGCGATGTCAGTATCGACCAGGGGGTTGCTCTCGAACGGCTGCAGGCCCTGGAGACCCCGTCGCAGCGTGTCCAGCTGCTCCAGCCGGTGGACAGCGTTTTGCATACGGTGCCGGATGTGCACCTGACACCGTTGGCGGCCCATTATCTGAAGCAGGGGCAATCGGTGTCGTCGCGTCACGGCCTCGCGCCCGGCTGGGTGCGGCTGTACGAGGGCGACAGCCGCTTTCTCGGCATGGGCCAGGTGCTGGATGACGGACAGGTGGCGCCACGGCGTTTGCTGGCCCTGGGTGAAAGCCCCTGAAAATGAGTCTGTTTTAGTATTTCCATCGGGCGCGTTCGAACCCGATATTCCGGTTGAGGCGGGCTGCCCCCACAGGTAGAATACGCGCCCTCCTCAGCGTAACTGACAGCAAAACAGAGGTAAATATCGATGCCCGTCCCCCGCGAGACCAAGGCGAAGGTCATGCAGGAATACCAGATTCACGAAGGTGACACCGGTTCGCCGGAGGTCCAGGTTGCCCTGCTGTCCACGCAAATTGACGAATTATCCGACCATTTCAAGACGCACCCCAAAGACCACCATTCCCGTATCGGTCTTTTGAAGATGGTGAACAAACGTCGCCAGCTTCTTGAGTACCTGAAGAACTCCGACAGCGATCGCTACCGCACCGTCATTGAGCGGCTCGGACTGCGCAAGTAAGTTTAAGTAACTAAGTAACGAAGCACATCGAGGACATCGTCTTGGCAAAAATTACCAAATCATTTATGTATGGCAGTCACACCGTGACCCTGGAAACCGGCGAGATAGCGCGCCAGGCCAGCGGGGCTTGTATGGCCAGCATGGGCGAAACCGTTGTGCTCGCGACCGTGGTGGCCAGGAAGGAAGCCACGCCGGGCAAGGATTTCTTTCCGATGACAGTGGATTATCAGGAAAAAACCTTCGCCGCCGGCCGCATCCCGGGTGGATTCTTCAAACGCGAAGGCCGCCCCTCGGAAAAAGAAATTCTTACCTCGCGCCTCATCGACCGCCCGATCCGCCCGCTGTTTCCCGAAGGTTTCACCAACGAAGTCCAGATTATCGCCACCGTCGTCTCCGTGGATCCGGATATCGATCCGGATATCGTCGCCATGATCGGTGCCTCCGCGGCGCTCAAGCTTTCGGGCGCGCCGTTCAACGGCCCCATCGGTGCCGCGCGCGTGGGTTACAAGGACGGCAAGTATCTGCTCAATCCGGGCAATAAGGATCTCGTCGAATCACAGCTCAATCTCGTCGTTGCCGGGACCGCTAAGGCGGTACTGATGGTGGAATCGGAGGCGAAGGAACTGTCGGAAGAAGTCATGCTCGGTGCCGTCGTATTCGGCCACGAGCAGATGCAGACGGCCATCAAGGCCATCAACGAGCTTGTGAAAGAGGCCGGTGTACAGTCCTGGGCCTGGCAGCCGCCGGTCGAGGACACCGCGCTCAAGAGCGCGCTGCAAACGGAATTCGGCCCGCTCATCGCCGAGGGTTATCGCATTAAAGAGAAGACCGCGCGCCAGGACCGCATGGCCGAGATTCGCGAGATGGCGATCGGCAAACATGCCGCCGAAGGCGTGCCCGCGGGCACGAAGGAAAAAGTGCAGAAGATCGTGGGCGACATTGAATACCGTACCGTGCGTGACAAGATTCTTTCCGGTGAGCCACGCATCGATGGCCGCGACACGCGCACCGTGCGCCCCATTACCATCCGCACCGGCGTGCTGCCGCGCACCCACGGCTCGGCGCTGTTCACCCGCGGTGAGACCCAGGCGCTGGTCGTGACCACGCTCGGCACCGGCCGCGACGCGCAGATCATCGACGCCCTGGAAGGCGAGCGCAAAGACCCCTTCATGTTGCACTACAACTTTCCCCCGTACTCGGTGGGCGAAGTCGGCCGCGTCGGCAGCCCCAAGCGTCGCGAGATCGGTCACGGGCGTCTGGCCAAGCGTTCGCTGATTGCCGTGTTGCCGGACATGGCAACCTATCCGTATATATTGCGCGTGGTATCCGAAATTACCGAATCCAACGGCTCCAGCTCCATGGCCAGCGTCTGCGGCGCCTCGCTGTCGATGATGGACGCCGGCGTGCCGATCAAGGCCCCGGTGGCGGGCGTGGCGATGGGGCTTATCAAAGAAGAAAAACGCTTTGCCGTGCTCACCGATATCATCGGCGACGAGGACCATCTCGGCGACATGGATTTCAAGGTGGCCGGCACGACCAGCGGCGTTACCGCCTTGCAGATGGACATCAAGATCGAAGGCATCAACCAGGAAATCATGGATGTCGCGCTCAAGCAGGCCAAAGAGGGCCGGCTGCACATTCTGGAGGCCATGAACAAGGCCATCTCCGCGCCGCGTGCCGAGCTTTCCGAGTATGCCCCACGCATCATCGCCATCAAGATTAATCCGGAGCGCATCCGCGATGTGATCGGCAAGGGTGGCGCGGTTATCCGCGCGTTGTGCGAGGAGACCGGCTGCACCATCGACATCGAGGACGACGGCACGGTCAAGATCGCCTCGGCCGACAACGCCGCGGCGCAGGAAGCGTGCCGGCGCGTCAAGCAGCTCACGGCGGATATCGAAGTCGGCATGATCTACGAAGGCAAGGTCGCCAAGCTCATGGATTTCGGCGCCTTCGTTACCATTCTGCCCGGCAAGGACGGCTTGGTGCACATCTCGCAGATCTCGCGCGAGCGCGTCGAGAACGTCGGCGATAAGCTAAAAGAAGGCGAGGTCGTCAAGGTCAAGGTACTGGAAGTGGACAAGCAGGGTCGTATCCGCCTGTCCATGAAGGCGCTGGAAGAAGAGCCGGTCTGAAGATTATTTTCAGCCGGTAATAAAAAAGGGGCCGCGAGGCCCCTTTTTTGTGTGTGCTTGTTTTAGCGCGGTAGGTTGTGGTGAATGAAATGAACCCCAACGAAATCCGAAATCGACGGCTTGCAGGTGGATGCGCGAAGGCGATAGGGGAGAGGTTATGTTGGGGTTCGCTGCGCTCACCCCAACCTACGTGCTACTAGTTTTTATTTTCAGTCAGATCAGCATGAGCGCCATATACACCAGCAAGCCGGCCACCAGCGCCACGGCGGCGTAAAGCTCCCACGGTTTTTGTATGTGCCGCGCGGTAGTCAGCGTGGTTTTTTTGCGCACGGTGTTTGGTTTACGGTCTTCGGCCAGCGGTTGCGCAAAGTCCGCGGCGCTTGGGTAACGTTCCGCGGGATCGAGCGCGCAGGCCCTTTGTAGAACCGCGATCAGCCACTTCGGGATATCCGCGCGGTAGCGCGTGGGCGAGATGAATTCGCCCCAGTCGCGGCGGTTGGGCTCGACCTTGCCGTAGGGAAATTTCCCGGTGAGAAAGCGGTAAAGCATCACACCGACAGCGTAGATATCGGAAGCCGTGCTTGCTGGCTTGCCCTCGAACAGTTCCGGGGCCAGATAAGAGCGGTTCCCGTCCGAGGCCGTGGAAATTTTTTTATGGGAACCTGGCGGTGTGGTGTGGACTGTCCCCGCACTCAGCAACAGCAGGCGTTTGTTTTTTTTGTCTAACAGGATGTTTTTCGGCCGCAGATCGCCGTGGACGACGCCCTGGGCGTGCAACTCTCCAATCGCCTCCAGGATCTGCCGGCCATGGAACAGGGTTTCACGCACCGAGAGATTTCCCTTGCGTTGCATACGCGCTGACAGATTCTTGCCGTGTTGATAGGCCAAAACCGAATAAAGCGCGGTGCGCCTTCCCGGTCGCGGCGACAATACCGGGAGCAGGTGCGCGCAATTAAGCCGTTTCCCGACCCATTCCTCATGCAAGAAGCGCTCGGCGAAGCTTGGATCCCGGGCGTATTTGGGATTGGGAAACTTGAGCGCCACGGTCTTGCCGGACTCGTTGTCCATCGCCTTGTAGAGGCGGTAGTGGCTTCCCGTGTGCAGCAAGTGCAGGATTTGAAAGCTATCGACGGTCGCGCCGAGGGCCGGTGGCGCCACGACTGGCAGCCGCCGTTCGTCTTCCTCGCGATCGATCAGCCGTTCCCGCGGCAGTTTTCCCATGCGCGCCACGCAGGCGTAAACAGCATCCTTGGCCCCGGCCGCAAGCGCCCGTTGCCTGAGATTCTCCGTCATGTCCTGGGCGGGTACATCGGCGAGCAGACAGCCCATGATTGTGGCGCTGTCGATGAAATTGTGCACACCGCCCGCGGTCAGCGCGAAGACGTCGCCTTCCCGCAGTTCACCCACGCTCAGGTCGATGGCTAAAGACTTATTCATACCGCAAGCGTTGTTGACGCGTGACAGGCGGCCGACACTGGGCGCGACGTGATCGTGGGTGAGCAATTTTAGTTCATTGTCGCGCAGCAGCCAGACGCGGTTGGTTCCCGCGTGGCCGATCGCCCAATGGCGGCGGCGCAGCACCAGGGCCGTCAGCGACACGGCGCGACCGCGTTTGGCGCCGGAGCAGAGTGCCTGATTCACGGCTTGGAAACTTTCATTAATGGCGCGTTTAAGCCCCCAATCCTTCGGCGCGCTGTAATAGCTTTCGCCCAGCGATTGGACCGCGCCCTGCGAAAAAGGTGCGTGATCGGTGCGGTTCACGACGTCCATCGCCAGCGCGAGTAACGCGCCCTGTGCGTCGTCTTTTCCGGTGTTCGGTACGGTGACCAGACAAGATCCGTGGTCGCGCCGGTCGCCGCGCTCGGAAAAACCTGTGTCAAGAAACAGCGTCATGGTGTTGATTTCAACGATTCTGTTGTGACGGTCCCGATCAACCCCGCGGTGCCGTCATGGGGATATCTTATGAGTATAGATTTGGAATTCAGCGCTGCACGCCGCGAATTTCGGATCAATTTACAGCCCATGTAGGGCGCAATAGCGCAGCGTATTGCGCCGGATGAAGCAATTCAGGGAGGGGTCACTTTTTCCTTTCTGTCATGCAGCCGACCGCGCCTGACGCGGTAGCGCTTTGAACTCCGGGAGGCAGGGGTTGCAACAGGATTCAGCCGGCCCGTGAATCTTCAGTGCGTCTCAGGCACCACGCCCACCTGCGGCATGCGCGCCAGGCCGGTTTTGCGCGCATGGGCCTCGAAATACTTGTTATTCCAGAAAAACGCCCCGGGCATGGTCGTCGGGGTGACCAGGACGTAAAAGAGCGCGCGCCCGATAATTTCGTGTGGGATAGCCAGCACGGACAGTGCCATCCACAGGATCAGCGCCACCATGCCTGGCAGCATGGACAGGCTGATAACCGCCGCGCCGAGCATCAGCACGGCGAGGCTTGTCCAGCGCGCCAGATATGTCCGGCCATAGGTTGTCAGCATCTGCGCGCGCGACACGTCCGCCTCCGCACCGCGACGCGCCAGGTAACGTAGATGCCGTGCGAGCGCGAACGCTTGCAACATAAGGCCCGTGAGTAGCGGTAGCGAAAACCACCGCAGGAGCTCGTCCGACGCGCGACCGGCTAGCCCATCGGCCATGCCAAAGGCCAGACCCATGCCCAGGCTTCCCAGGATCAGGAGACTCGCAAAAAACGCTGCACCCGTATGCCAATGATCCCAGAAGGGGCGCGCCTTGATGCGGTAGATGCGCGCCATGCAGTAAATCGCCACGGACCCAAGGATGGCGGCACTTATGCCGGCGAGATCGGGCAGCACGGCGGAAAACGTGGGCGCTAGCCATGCGGTCAGCACGGGAAATGTCGTCACGAACATATACGCCGCGAGCGCGCCGAAGAACAGCGAAAGTGCCAGCGCCTCGCGCGACAGCCACGAGTGGCGCAGGTTGTTAAAGCCGCGGTAGAAGCGGTGTGGCTTGCCGAGATGCGAGGCCGAGAGCGACAGTGCCATCGCTTGCAACGCCACGAGCACCCACCCCGTGGCGGAAGCCAACGTCGGATGTATGCCGAATGCTAACGCGGCTGGTACCGGGAGTTGGGGCAATAAAAACAGCAGCAGAAACGCGCCGACCGTGAACTGCGATAGCAGCGTGAAGACAACAAGGGGATTTTCGCGCGAACTTAGTTGATCGAAGCCCCACGAACGTTTTCCCGACGTCGCCAGCGGCTTGATCATGAAACCCGCCTCACCGGGAGCGCTGCGTTGATACTGGAGCGGCACCCCGTCGGTGCGCTGGAAGCTCGGTGGCAGCGAACGTGTTTGCTGGAAGCGAATATTGGGACGCGAGATCGAGGGATCGGGAAAACCCGGAATGTCGAGCTTGACTTGATCGCGTCCCGGCGGCAGGTCCTCGATGACGCCGAATTCGAGTGCGTTGCCGAGGCAGGCCGCGACACAGGCCGGCTTCAATCCCTGTTCCAGTCGATCGACGCACATGTTGCATTTTTCGACCTGGCCGTTGACCGGATCGAGCTGCGGCGCGTTGTACGGACAGACCCAGGTGCAGAAGCCGCAACCGAAACAGATATCCGGGTCCTGCAACACCGCGCCGTACTCGGCATACTTGGTGTAGGCGCGCGTGGGGCAGGCCTTGAGACACACCGGATCCTCGCAGTGATTACAGGCCATGGAGATATTGATGCGGCGCACATCCGGCCAGGATCCGCCCTCAATGTAACCGACCTTGCGGAAGGCGAGGTGCGGCGGCAGGTTGTTCTTTTCGGAGCATGCCGATTCGCAGGCGTGGCAGGCGATGCAGTTGTCGGCGTTAAAGTGAAAGCCGTGCTGCTTGTAGCGCGCCGGGTTGGCCGAGCACGACTCTGCGCCATTGATGCGCAGCGGCGTCCCGGCCAGGTCCGGATACTGTTTATCAAGATCGAGTGGCGTGCCATGCTGGCTCGCCTCAACCTGGCGTTGCGGGGTTTGCAGCCTGGCATAATCCGGAACGTCCTGCCGTGCCGGTTTCAAGGCCAGGTCACTCATTAGAAACTCCTCGCTGTGAGATTGCTCGTCGCGGCCATGGCCTGATCCGCGATTTTCTCGAGGCGCACCGCCGATTGCTTGAATGCAGGCTGACGCGAATAGGGGTCGAGCAGGCCCAGCGCCAAGCGATTGACGCACTCATGGAAGTGCATGGGGATGAACACGGCATCGGGCGCGACGCGCTCGGTCAGTTGCGCCATGATGACGGCGTCCGAGCGGCGCGATATGACACGCACATACGCCATGTGGTCGATCCCCAGCTTCGCTGCCGCGGACGGATTGATCTCGATATACGGCGTGGGGCTGAATTTGTTGAGATTGCCGATCTTGCCGGTCTTGGTGCGCGTGTGCCAGTGCTCCACCACGCGCCCGGAGTTGAGCCAGAACGGATACTGTTCATCCGGCCGCTCGTTGTTGTCCACGAACGGCAGCGGAATGAGCTTGGCCTTGTCATCCGCGTACTCGAACTTGCCGTCGGCATAAAGTCGGGCACTCCCGTTTGGTTGCGTGTCATTGCACGGCCACTGGAGGCCGCGATGCTGTTCGAGCCGGTCGTGCGTCATGCCGGAATAGTCGCACAGCCGGCCTTTCGACAATTCGCGCATTTCTTCGAAGACCTCGGCCGGCGTTTCCGGGAATCTCAGTTTGGCATTTTTGGGAAAACGCTTAGCCAGCTGGTTGAATATCCATAAGTCGGACTTGGCCTCACCCGGCGGGTTCATGACCTGGCGCACGATGTTCACGCGCCGCTCGGTATTGGTGAACACGCCTGCTTTTTCGCCCCACAGCGCCGCGGGCAGATACACGTGGGCGTACTGCGTGGTCTCGACGTCGGCGTAGGCATCCTGCACCACGAGGAATTCGAGTTGCTCCAGCGTTTTACGGATGCGTGGCGTATTTGGCATCGAACTCATGGGATTGGTGGCGATGAGCCACAGGCCCTTGATCTGTCCCGTCTCAATCGCCGGGAAGATATCGGTTTGAAACAGGCCGCGCTTGGCCGGGAAAAATTCTTGGTCCACGCCCCAGTAATCGGCCATGAAGGCGCGGTCGTTTTGGTTTTCAAGAGTGCGATACGCGGGCAAGCCCGAGCAGGAGGAAAACTCGCGCGTGCCCATGGCGTTGCACTGGCCGGTGATGGACAGCGACGTGCCGCCGGGCTTGCCGATGTTGCCGGTGATGAGATTGAGATTGTTGATCGCGACCACGCCATCGGACCCGTGCGTGGACTGATTGATGCCCATGGTCCAGATGGTCATGGCGGCGCCCGCCTTTCCATACAGGCGCGCGACATGGCGGATCGTGTCTTCGTCTATTCCGCAGAGCCCGGCGGCCGTCGTGGGATCGTATTGTGCGACGAGCTTTGCGAAATCCTCGAAGCCGTTCGTATGCGCCGCGATGTAGTCTTGGTCGTGCAGATTCTCCTTGAGGATCACGTGCGCCAGGCTGTTCAGCAGCACGAGGTCGGTGCCGGGGTTGACAGGCAGGTGCATATCCGCCATCTGCGCGAACACGGTGACGCGCGGGTCGACAACGATGATCGGGAATTTGCGTTTGTCGCGCGCCTCCTTTAGGCGCCAATAAATGATCGGGTGCTGTTCCGGCAGATTCGAGCCGATGGCGAGCAGGCACTCGGTATGGCTGAAATCGTCGTAGCAACCCGGCGGGCCGTCGCTGCCGAAGGAACGCTTATAGCCCGATACCGCCGAGGCCATGCACAGTGTGGTGTTGCCGTCGTAGTTGTTGGTCCCGATGACGCCGCGCGCCAGTTTGCCGAGCGTATAGAATTCCTCCGTCAGGATCTGGCCGGTCGAGATAATGGCGAAGGCGTCGCGCCCATGAGTTTTCTGGATGCGCTGAATTTCCGCGGCGGTTTTATCGAGCGCCGTGCCCCAGGTGGTCTCCTGATAAGGATCGAAGAAGCGTTCACGCAGGCGCGGCACCTGGCCGCGATGGGCGGAATTGAATAACTCGTGTTCGAAGATACCCTTCAGACACAGTTTTCCGCGGTTGACGGGGGCATCGGCCACGCCGCGCGAGGTGATGGCCTGGCCGTTCTTATCGAGGCCCACCTCGATCGAGCAGCCCGTGGAGCAATAGCCGCAGGTGGTGTAGACCCACTTTTCCACGGGCTTTACCGGAATCTTGATGGGATTCTTGGTGCGGCGTCCGAAAAGCATGTTAGCTCCTAATATGTTCGTTCCTTCCATAGCAACGCCTGTGCCAACCTGGAATGCACCGCCGTTCAATGACTTAGCTGACATGCCCCGTGAAATAAGCACCAAAACGCTCAACGTTATGAAGACCGTGCGCTTACTTGGTGCATGGCGTTAATATGAACCAATGCGCACGGGTGACAGGCGTGGCAGCGCCTGCCGGCGCTATGTCATCCGGCCGAGCACAGGAGGGACGACCCATGGCGTTGACACTTACTTCTAGCTTGTTTCACCATCAAGGCGATATTCCGCGACGCTACACCTGCGATGGCGAGGATATCTCGCCGCCGCTTTCCTGGTCCGGCGTGCCGGCCGGTGCCAAGAGCCTGGTGCTCATCGTGGACGATCCCGACGCCCCGGACCCCCAGGCGCCCAAGATGACCTGGGTGCATTGGGTGTTGTACAACATTCCCCCGGGCACGACGGAATTCGCGGAAGCCGTGGCGGCGCAAGATCTGCCCGCGGGAACCCTCGAGGGGATGAACGACTGGAAGCGCACCGGTTATGGCGGCCCCTGTCCGCCCGTCGGTCGGCACCGGTATTTTCACAAACTCTTTACGCTCGATACGGTACTACCGAACCTGGACAGACCGACCAAAGCCCGGATTGAAAAAGCCATGCAAGGCCACGTCCTCGCGCAGGCCGAGCTCATCGGCGGATACAAGCGCACTCGTTGAAACGCAGTGCGATTCAGGCTTTACAGAACGGCAAGGCCTCCGTTAGCCTAGGCAGCACACGTGATGCACGAGTCGGATGAAAATAACAACATTAAGGAATACCTTTGATAATTCGCCCCCGCCGTTTTCACCAGCTGCTGTCAGTCAGCCTGTTGCTGCTTGCGCTCAGCGCTTGCGGCACCCTGCAGAATAGTCCCGGTGCATCGGAGGACAGCGCCACGCCAACGGATACCAGCGCGAATAACGCCGGCGTTAGCGATGCCGCCGCCAATGACCGGGACAACTCGCATGATCCGCTTGAGGGTTTCAACCGCGCCATGTACACGTTCAATGACAAGCTCGACAAATATGCCCTCAAGCCGCTGGCCAAGGGCTATCGTGCGATTACGCCGACGCCGGTGCGCAAGAGCGTTTCCAATTTTTTCAGCAATCTGCACGAACCGATGGTGATGCTGAATAACCTGTTGCAGGGCAAGCCGGGGCAGGCGGCCTCGGACCTCGGCCGCCTTCTGATCAATTCCACTGTCGGTATCGCCGGCCTGTTCGATGTGTCAACTAAAATCGGTCTGCCAAAACACAATGAGGATTTCGGCCAGACCCTGGCGGTGTGGGGCGTGGGCGATGGGCCTTACCTGGTGTTGCCGTTCTTCGGACCGAGCAATTTGCGCGACGGTGCTTCACTCCCCGTGGATTGGGAGACCTACCCGCCCAATCACATGGAAGAGCGCAGCACACGTGACAAGTTGTTGCTGGTGGAGATCATTGACAAACGTGCACAGCTGCTGGATGCCAGCGATATTCTCGATCAGGCCGCGGGGCAGGACCCCTATGTTTTCGTGCGCGAGGCTTCCCGCCAGCGCCGCCGCAATATGATTTATGACGGTAATCCGCCGCAGGCAGCGCCGCCGCCGGGTTTGTTTGAGGACGACACTCCGGCGCCGAAGGTGCCGGCCAAATAGTCTGTTAGGAAAAAACGAACCTCAGCCTAGGAGTTTGTTGAAAAACGCTTCGTCACCCCGGCGAAAGCCGGGGTCCAGAAAATTAAAATCAACAAAATCATTAATATGCTAGATTCCGGCTTTCGCCGGAATGACGGATTCGGATGTTTTTCGGACTTTTTCAACAAACTCCTTTAGGTGTTCGTAGGCAGAAAACACTAAAAACTCCGGACCGCCGAGCGATCTTCATTAATTGGCTATATCCACCCAAAGCAGGGGGATCCGCGAGCCAGCGCCAGATTGACCGAGATCCGCCATATCAGGCCGGTGCCGGGCAGAGACCGTCGCTGAAGCGATTGCGCGCCTATTCTGCAGGGATCCCTAATAAATTAGCGGGTTTATCCGTCCAGGGCCCTTCATTTCCCCGCTGATCAAGGGTAAAATCGCGCCCTTTCGCAAACCTTGCTGGGCCTGGTCCGGCCGGACAGGGCCTTTAACGCATAGAGGAAGCAAAATGGTAACAATACGTCTGGCCCGTGGCGGCGCGCATAAGCGTCCTTATTACCGCATTATTGTGGCTGATCGTCGGCGCGCGCTCAATGGCAACAATATCGAGCGCATCGGATTCTACAATCCGCTGGCAACCGCAAAAGAAAAGAAACTGCAAGTCGACATGGTGCGTGTGGAATATTGGCTGGGCAAAGGCGCCAAACCGACCGACCGTGTGGCTGATCTGCTGAAGCAGGCCGCCAAATCCTGATTCGTCATGGCCGACCCGTCACGCCCTGACGGCTTGGTGCATTTTGGCCGAATCAGCGGCCTCTTCGGCATACAGGGTTGGGTCAAGGTGTTCTCCCACGCCCGCCCGCGCGAAGCCATCATCGGTTACTCACCCTGGCAAGTAAAAATTGCCGGAGACTGGCGCGAGGTCAAGGTTGAAGACGGGCGCGCCCATGGCCAGGGCGTTGTGGCCAAGCTGTCCGGCGTCAATGATCGCGATCAGGCCAGTGGTTTCGTCGGCGCGGAGATTGCGATCCGGTTTTCACAACTGCCGGCGCTGAAGCAAGGCGAGTATTACTGGGCGCAGCTCGTTGGGCTCGATGTGGTCAATCTCACCGGCGAGAAATTCGGAAAAGTGAGCCACCTCTTCGATACCGGCGCCAATGACGTGTTGGTGGTGCGCAATGGACGCGAACGGTTGCTGCCGGCGACGGCAAAAGTTATCCGCGAAGTGGATCTCGAGGCCGGTTTGATCCGGGTGGACTGGGACGCGGATTTCTAGGCGATGAAAATCGATGTCATCAGTCTGTTTCCGCCCATGTTCGAGGCCGTGACCGATCACGGCATCACCGGGCGGGCGATCAAGAATGGATTGCTGACATTGCGGGTGTGGAATCCGCGCGATTACACGGAAGACCGGCACCGCAGTGTCGATGACCGTCCTTATGGCGGCGGCCCGGGGATGGTGATGATGGGCGAACCGCTCGCGCGGGCCATAACGGCGTCCCGCCACGAGCAGGTGAAAGGCGTCAAAGTCATTTACCTTTCCCCGCAGGGACGGCGCCTGGATCATGCGGGTGTGATCGAGCTAACGAAGCGCGCGGGCATGATTCTTCTCGCGGGCCGCTACGAAGGTATTGACGAGCGATTGATCGAGACCGAAGTGGACGAGGAATGGTCGATCGGCGACTACGTTCTCTCCGGCGGCGAACTCGCCGCGATGGTCATGATTGACGCGCTGGCGCGCCAGATTCCCGGGGCGCTGGGCGATGAGGATTCGGCGCAGCAGGATTCTTTTGTGGACGGCCTGCTGGATTATGAGCATTATACGCGGCCGGAAGCCTATGCCGGGCGGCGCGTGCCGGAAGTGTTGCTGTCGGGCGATCATGAAAAGATCCGCCGCTGGCGGTTGAAGCGGTCGCTGGGACGGACGTGGTTGCGGCGGCCGGATTTACTGGAAAAGCTGTCGTTGAACAGTGAGCAGAAACAGCTGCTGGAAGAATTCCAGCAGGAATATCTTAAAAAGTCAGGAGTCGAAAAATGAGCAAGATCATGCAGGAACTGGAAACGCGAATGATGGAGGACAAAAAGGTCCCCAAGTTTGCTCCGGGTGACACCGTTACCGTGCACGTTAAAGTACAGGAAGGCGAGCGCGAGCGTCTCCAGGCCTTCGAGGGGATGGTGATTGCCCGTCGTAACAGCGGTTATAACTCCTCTTTCACCGTGCGCAAAACCTCCTACGGTGAGGGTGTCGAGCGTGTATTCCCGCTTTATAGCTCGGCGATCGCCAAGATCGAGGTCAAGCGCAAGGGCGATGTACGCCGCGCCAAGCTTTATTATCTACGCGATCTGGCCGGCAAGGCGGCGCGTATTCGCGAAAAGGTCTAATTGGCGTAAGGCTGTCAAAAAAAGGCCGGTGTCGGGAGACACCGGCCTTTTTTTGTTCCTCGGTAGCGCGGCCTGACCAGTCCGTGGATAATGAAACCATGCGGCGCAGGAGCACACCTCTCAAAGCCAGGGAATACGATGCAGTCATCGCCACGCCCGTTGGCCGGGTGGGGATCGTCATGCAGGATGGCGCGCTGGTGGATATCGGTTTTCTCGGCAACACGGCATCATTGCGCGCGCCGCGCACAGTTTCGGCGCAGAAAACCTGTCGTCAGCTGCGTGCGTATTTCGTTAATCCCCATACTTCCTTTCGCATTCTATTGATGCTGTCGGGCACGGCGTTTCAGCAGCGTGTGTGGCGCGCACTGCGGCGCATTCCCGTGGGCCGTACGCTCAGCTATGGCGCGCTCGCCAAAAAACTCACAACCTCGGCGCGCGCGGTGGGCAATGCCTGCCGCGCCAATCCCGTGCCCATAGTGATTCCCTGCCACCGCGTCGTGGCTGCGAACGACGCCGGCGGTTTCATGGGCAAACGATCGGGAAGCGCGCTACGCCTCAAGCACCGGCTGCTGGAGCATGAGCGCGCCTGATAAAGCAATTGTCGAGCGCTTTTGCGATGCCCTGTGGTTGCAGGAGGGGCTGAGCGCAAACACGCTCGTTGCCTACCGACTCGATTTGGAGGGCTTGAGTCGTTGGCTTTCAGATCGGGGCGGTGCGCTTATATCGGCTTCGCGTGCGGACCTCCTGGAATATCTTTCGAGCAGAGTCAGCAAGGGCGCGCGTCCGCGCACCACGGCGCGCCTGCTTTCCAGCCTGCGGCGGTTTTATGGCTATCTGGTGCGCGAAGATAAAATAAAAAACGATCCCACGGCGCTGATCGATTCGCCCGAGCTCGGCCGGCCGCTGCCCAAATCGCTCACGGAAGAGCAGGTGGAAAAACTCCTTCAGGCTCCGGATATTTCCACGCCGCTCGGCCTGCGCGACCGCGCCATGTTCGAAACACTCTATGCCACCGGTCTGCGCGTGTCGGAACTGGTGGGATTGACGCTGTCACAGGTGAGCCTTACCCAAGGCGTGGTCCGCGTCATCGGCAAGGGCGACAAGGAACGGCTGGTGCCGATGGGCGAGGAGGCAATATCGTGGATCAGCCGTTACCTCGCGGAAGGCCGGCCCAGGCTCTTGCGGCGTCAATCCACCGATGCGCTATTCATCACCGCGCGCGGCGGGCCCATGACGCGCCAGGCCTTCTGGCACAACCTTAAACGTCTGGCGCGAGTTGGCGGAATCCAGATCGTGCTGTCACCGCACACCTTGCGCCATGCCTTCGCCACGCACCTGCTCAATCACGGGGCCGACCTGCGGGTGGTGCAGATGCTGCTCGGCCACGCGGATCTCTCCACGACGCAGATTTATACCCACGTCGCGCAGGCAAGGTTGAAGACCTTGCATGAGATGCATCATCCGAGAGGGTAGAGTGTATCGCCTTTGGCGATGATGAAAAGCTATCTGTGGGGTGTTTCCACACCATACCCAGAATGACTTTTCTTTCCCGGAGAGTTTTTGACTTTCCTCGTCCAACGCGCTGTTCTTGGGATCGAGTCCTATCTCCCTGCTGCTACTTCACTAGAATTGGGGGAAAGAAAATTGCTGACTCGTGAGTTGCGTGCCAAGCTAAAAATCCGTTCAGTTTAGGTGGGCACGGTACTGTCGAGAATTTCTATTATCGCCTTCCATGCGCCATTGATCCGAACTTTAGTCTAAAAAATGCGGATGCCAGCCTTTGGTTGTTAAACCGCGAGTTCTATACCCAGGTTCGCAATCCAATCTTTCACGGAAATGAATTCTCACATACAGACGTTGAATCCGTTCGAACCGTGTTCATGCATATTGCACAACTGTACAAATGGATTGACAGATGGGATGCACAGTTTAGCCTACTCCAGTCTGCCCATAAGTTATTCAAGCTCCCTATAGAGTTTGAGTCCACGTAGGGCGCAATAGCGCAGCGTATTGCGCCGCATGGAGGTCGTTGTAACGACGCCGTAGGAGATTTAACCTGAAGAAATGGGTTTCACCAAGGTGCCGGGTGCGACGGTAACCGGGCATGAGACAATGATTTTATTCCCATGAATACGGCTGAATATCGAGGGTGAGGCGGGGTATTCGTGGAAGTCCGGTGGACTTCCACGCCGCCGAACGGGTGCGCCGCGGATCGGCGCACCCCGGGTACGAAGGAGAGGGCGAGCGCTTCGGGGTGTCCTTCTCTTTGCTGACTTTCTCTTGGACAAGCAGGAGAAAGTCAGCTGCCGTGGGTCAGTCACCCACAAGTTATATGCCGCCGCAGGCGGCTCGACCAAAATGCCATTCGGCGGGTTACGGCGCTTCGCGCCTAACCCGCCCTACATTAACTATCGGAGGAAAAGAGATTCCAATTTAATGATAAGCCGACCGATCCATGCGATCGTGTTCGTGATCGATGTGGAACACCTCGATACCCGGGACGCGTTTGTAGCCGAGCACGAGGGCGAATTTGTGGATGAGGGTTTTCCAGTTGAGGGAGTTAACACGGCGGCGCAGAACATCGTTCAGCTCAAGTGTCTGTTTTTCGAATTCCCGATCGAGCCCCGGCAGTTTGTGAAAATAGAACCAGGCCAGATAAGCGTAGCCCGCGGGGAGGAGTTTGACGAGCCAGTTGGGTTCCGGCATCGCCAGCCAGAGTATGCCGGCGCTGACGCCGGCAAGGATGAAGAAAAGCCCGTAGCGAATGTACTTCATGCGATCGACGCGGTTGCTATCCATGGCATCACGCAATCTTCTTTCCGCGTTGCGTGAATTCAGCGAGTGTGTGTAATGAATGTCGCGAATCATGCTCAGCGTTTTGAGCATGCGCTCGCTGTGGCGCCGGTTGTCGATGAAGGAATCGACCGCGGCCTGCAGGCTATCGCGGAACTGACGGTAATCCTCTGTGAGCGGCGGTTCCTGGTATTTATCGACGGTGTGGTTGATGAGGTAACGCAGTTCGAGCAGATGCGCGACCTTTATTGGAAAGCGCAGATTGACGAACTTGATGTAGAACGAGTGAAAATTGTCCGGCGTCAGATTGATGGTGGAGAAATCCTGCGCGCTGTCCCACGCCTGGAGCTTGTCCCGCTGCCGCTTGTCCGTTGTGTCAGTAATAAACACCGGGGAATGTCCTTAGGTTCACGCGCCTCGCAGGAAGCGAGTCGATTCAAGTACCGCTAGGATAGCGGATAAAACGGGTGTTTTCTACCGTGGCGGCCGTTTCAGAGGTTACCGAGGCGGGTCTAGGTGTTGTCCGGCGTGCCCCGCAAATTGGCGAGATAGACTTCGGCGCGACCCAGCATGGCCTGGGGGTCGGATTCTCTTTCCGGTTCTTCCCAGCGCAGATCGTCGGCGGGCAATTCCTTGAGAAAGCGGCTGGGCTCGCAAGCGATCACTTCGCCGCCGCGCTTGCGGCGCGCGACGAACGAGAAGGTCAGCGTTTTCCGGGCACGGGTCATGCCGACGTAGGCCAGGCGGCGTTCTTCCTGCAGGCCGCTTTCCGACGGGCTCTGGTGGTGCGGCAACAATCCTTCTTCCATGCCTACGATGAAGACGTGCGGAAATTCCTGCCCCTTGGCGGCATGCAGCGTCATAAGCGAAACATAATCCCCGGGATTCTCCTCGTTGCCCTTGTCCAGGATGCCCGCGAGCGTCAGCCGTACCACCAAATCGCTCAGTGATTTTTCATCCTCGTGACGCGCCAGGCGCTGAATCCATGCCACGAGTTCCAGCACGTTTTCCATGCGCCGCTGCGCAATCTTGTGGTCGTTGCAGGTATCCTTAAGCCACTCTTCATAATGCAGATCGGCCAACATGTCACACACCAGTTTGGCCGGCGCCTCATCCGTGGCTTTGCCGATCATGTCAGTCAGCCAGTTCGAGAAGGCACGCAACATCGATACCTGTTTCGCGGTAAGTCGCCGCTCGATGCCGAAGTCCAGCGACGCCTGTAACAGGCTGGTGCCCAGCTCGGCCGCATGGGCGGCGAGCGGCTCAAGCGTGGTGGGTCCGATCTCGCGCCGTGGCGTGTTGATGACGCGCAAAAAGGCATTGTCATCGCCCGGATTGCACAACAGTCTCAAGTAGGCCATGACATCCTTGATCTCGGTTTTGTCGAAGAACGAGGTTCCGCCACTGAGGTAGTAAGGGATACGCCTTTCGCGCAGCACGCGCTCGAGCACGCGCGCTTGATTATTTTCCCGGTACAGGATGGCGTAATCCCGGAAGTCGGTATTGTTTTTAAATTTGTGATAAAGCATTTCGGAGACGATCCGATCGGCTTCGTGATCGTCGCCGCGCGCTTGCAACACTCGCAGGGGTTCGCCGTAATCGCATTCGCACCACAGTGCTTTCTCGTAAATGTGCGTGTTATTCGCGATCAGCGCATTGGCGGCCTTGAGGATCCGCCCGCTCGAACGATAATTTTTTTCAAGCTTGATAAGCTTCAGCGACGGAAAGTCCTGCTGCAGGTGTTTCATGTTCTCGGGATGAGCCCCGCGCCAGGCATAAATGGACTGATCGTCGTCACCCACCACCGTCAATGCCCCACGCTTGCCGGCGAGCAGTTTCACCAGTTCATGCTGGCTGAGATTCGTGTCCTGGTACTCATCCACCAGCAGGTAACGCACCCGTTGTTGCCATGCTTCCAGGACCTGCGGATGGTTCTGGAACAACCGCACCGGCTTCAGCATCAGATCGTCGAGATCTATGGCGTTGTAGGCCTGAAGATGCTGTTCATATTCTCCATAAACCCGTGCCGCGACGTCCTGGATGCTGTCACCGCCGGCCGTCAGCGGCGTCTCCGCCGACGACACCAGATCGTTTTTCCAGAGGGAGATCTGTTGTTGCACCGCGTCGGCGGGATTGTTTTTTCCGGAATACTGTCCGCGCAGCAGTTTGGCGAGCAGCGCTTGGCTGTCCTCGGAATCGTAAATGGAAAAGCCCGGACGGTAGCCGATGAGCTCCAGATGATCGCGCAGGATCTTCAGGCCCAGCGTGTGAAAGGTCGAGATGAGGATTTCCTTGCTATGGTCGCCGTTCAGCAGGTCGGCCACGTGCGCCTTCATCTCACGCGCGGCCTTGTTGGTGAACGTGACGGCGACAATATGGCGCGGAGCGATGCCGTAGTCACGGATGAGCCAGGCGATTTTTCGGGTAATGACGGAGGTCTTGCCGCTGCCCGCACCCGCCAACACCAGCAGGGGGCCATTGATGTACTGTACTGCCGCTTTTTGTTGCGGGTTCAGTTCGGGCAATTCCGTTGTTTCATGATTGGAAATGTTCTAGCTGGGCGGGCATTCTAACCTCTTTTCCGCGCGGGGTGAAAGGTGATTTTCGAAAAACCCGGTGACACTCCACCCGCTGTGGCTCAGGCCGACTCCGAGCGGCGCAAACGGCCGAGGAAATCCTCCATCTGTATTATTACCGTGGCCGGGTTGTCGAACAGACGTCCGATGAGATTGAAAAGGGGATAGCGGCGGAAGTCGAACAGTCCATGGGCACGTATCATCTCCAGGGTGTGTACGCCTTCGCCCGTTAGCTCCCCGGCTTGACCCCGTGCCAGCCGCCGCCCTAGCTCGTGGTGATGGGAGCCGCTGCTGGTGGCGGTGGTAATGAGGTCGCCCAGCCCGGCGAGCCGGTGGGCGGCGGCGGGCGAGCCGCCGAGATTTTTGACAACCTGACTCAGCTCTTCCATGACCGCCATGGCCAGATAGCCCCGCATGTTGTCACCCAGCTTCAGCTCATCCGCCACACCGAACAGGATGGCATAAACGTTTTTGAGCACCGCCGCCCAGGAAATCCCGGTGATGTCGGTGGTGTGCTCAAGATAAAGTAATGTCCCGGAGAACAACGCGCGGAGGCGGGCAAAAACCTCGGCCTGCGCGGCCCCGGCCTGGGCGAAGGCCGGGCGACCCGCGCGAATCTCTTCCGAAATCATTGGCCCGTAGAGCACGCCCAAGGCGGTGCTGGAACCCAGGGCGTCGCCCAGTGCCTGGGCCGCCGTCCGGCCGCGCTGGTCCAGCCCCTTGGCGACGCTGAGGCAGAGACTCTCCCGGCGCAAGTGCGGTCGCAGCCGGGTCGCGAGGTCAAAATGGGGATGGGCGGGCAGACAGAAGAGGATGAAATCCTGTTGCCCGCTGACGGATTCGAGATCAACCGGCGGGATTCCCGGCTGGGGGTGACGTTCCCAGATGCTGAGCGCATGGCGACGGTGCAGGAGATATTCCATCGCCTGGCCCATTTCGCCGTGGCCGAGGATGAGCACCCGGAATGAACTATTATTAGTTTCTAGTGCCAAGAATGCCGAGAAAGATGAGTAAAGATTTAAGATAAGAGTCTAACGGAACTCGCCGTTAAAATCCCAACCCGCTTGCTGTGTGGACACCTTGCGCGCAACCAACCGCATCATCTATATCCCTGGGAAAAATCCCAAACCGCCCGCGGAGGAGCATCGGCGTCAGCTGCTGCGCAGCCTGCTGCGGGGTGTTGAACGGGCCGATCCCGCCGTGGCGCAGGCTATTGAAAAACAGGCCGAGTGTTTCACGCTGATCGCCTGGAACCCGCTTTATTATCAGAGTTACAAGCCGCTGGATGAAGACCTGCCGTGGATCGATGCGCTGATGAAACAGATTGGCCCCACAAAAGCGGACGTGCAGGAGGCGCTATCATACCGGCGGAAATTCGCCTGGCTGCTGTACACGATCGCGGACCTGTTTCATTTTCTTATTGCGCTGTTGCCGGACCCGGCGGTGAAGAGCACGGTTCTGGAAACCGCCCGGTATTTCAGCAACGAGGGTGGTATCGGCGAGCAGGTGCGTGAACTGCTCAAGGCGCCCTTGCGCCGGATGTTTGCCGACGGCGAGCGTATCCTTATTATCAGTCACAGCATGGGTTCCGTGATCGCTTATGATACTTTATGGGAGCTGAGCCACATCGAGAAGAATCCTGAACGCGTGGATCTGTTCCTGACCCTCGGCAGTCCGCTCGGGATGCGTTTCACCCAGGAGCGTCTGCGAGGGGTGCATGAAAAGGGAACGCAACGCTACCCGCACAATATCCGGCACTGGACCAACATCGTTTCGCAGGGCGATCTGACGGCGCTGGATCCGACCCTGCGCGACGATTACCAAGCCATGCTCGAGCTGGGGCTGGTGGAATCCATTACCGACGTCAACGGCGGAATATTCAATTTCTTTCACAATGAGAAGGGGCTCAATGTGCATCGCTCTTACGGTTATCTCGTCAATCCCCGGGTGGGCGAGGTGATTGCCAACTGGTGGAAACAGGGCGCCTGACATGAGACGCCTGCGTGGGTGGTTGTCCGTCGCGCTGTTGCTGCCGTGTCTTGGCTGGCTGACGCCGGCGTTCAGCGCGCCCGCACCATCGGACCCGCTTCCCGAACCGATCGCCGCGGCGCTAAAACATCAGCGTATGTCAACGCGCGGCTTGAGCCTGTATGTGCATGAAATCGGACAGGCCGAGCCGCTGCTGGCGGTGGCGGCCGACAGACCCCGGCATCCGGCTTCGACCATCAAAGTACTCACCACGCTGGCGGCGCTCGAAGAGCTGAGCCCGGCCTGGCGCTGGAAAACCGAGGCCTATGTCACGGCACCCGTGCGTAACGGGCGGCTCGATGGCGATCTTTACCTCAAGGGTTACGGCGATCCCTATCTGGTGATCGAGCATTTCTGGCGTTTCCTGCGCGGGCTGCGCGCCGCGGGCCTCGAAGTCATCCACGGCGATCTGGTGCTCGATCAAAGCTATTTTGAGCGTGAACCGGGAGACGCCGGTGAATTCGATAACCAGCCGCTGCGCGCCTACAACGTACTGCCCAATGCGCTGCTGGTGAATTTTCAGGCGGTGAATTTCCGCTTCATGCCGCAAGCCCAGGACGAGCGCGTGCAGATTTTGGCCGATCCGCTGCCGGCCAATGTCGAGGTGGAGAATCAGCTTGTGCTGGGCCGCCGTGCTTGCCGTGGCTGGGCGCATAACCTCGGCATGAAGCTGCGGCATAAGCAGAATCAGACCCGCGTGATCTTCAGCGGTACCTATGATGCGGACTGCGGTGACAACGAATTGTTTCGCGTGGTTTCCGAACCCGCGCCCTATATTCTGGGCATGTTCCGGGCATTGTGGACGGAGCTGGGCGGACGTTTCGAGGGCGGTGTGCGCGAGGCCAACGTTCCGGCCGAAGCGCGTCTGCTGGCTACGGCGTATTCGCCACCGTTAGCCGATATCATCCGCTCGATAAATAAATACAGTAATAACGTCATGGCCCGGCAATTGTTGCTCACCCTGGGTGCCGAGCGCTCGGGTCCGCCGGGATCGACGGACAAGGGCATTGCGGCCGTGCGCGCGTGGCTCAAGCGCCGCGAACTCGATTTTCCCGAGCTGGTGCTTGAAAACGGCGCGGGTCTTTCACGCGCTGAAGCTATTTCCACGCGCCACCTGGGGGAGGTATTGCTGACCGCCTGGCGCAGTCCCTATATGCCGGAGTTTGTTTCCTCGCTGCCGATCGCGGCCATGGACGGTACTTTGCGCAAGCGGTTTAATGACGCCTCGATGGAGGGCAAAATGCATCTCAAGACCGGCAGCCTGGATGACGTGCGCACGGTCGCGGGTTACGTGCTGGACCGGGCCGGGCGGCGGATGGTGGTCGTGTGTCTGCACAATGACGCACGCGCCGATAGCGCCGCCGGCGAGGCGGTGCAGGAGGCGGTCCTGAAATGGGTTTACGATCGGCCATAAAATTTCCGGGCGGGACAGTCCTTATGGTATGGTCATTCCTTATATTCTCGGCTGACGAGGCGGACGCATAATATGGCAACGAAATACGTCAACGCGGTAATCTCGGAAGAGCAAAATGAAAACAGCCTGCCGGTACTGGACGGCACGCTCGGTCCCAGTGCCGTGGATATTCAGACGCTGTACGCCCGGCATAGCCTGCTCGCCTTCGACCCCGGTTTCCGCTCGACCGCCGCGTGCAAGAGCGCCATCACCTTCGTGGACGGTGACAAAGGCATCCTGCTTTACCGTGGCTATCCCATTGAGGAGCTGGCGGAAAGTTCAAGCTTCGTCGAGGTGGCCTATCTGCTGATGTTCGGTGACTTGCCCACACCGGCGCAGCGCCAGCAGTTCGATTTGGCCATTGGCAACCACAACTTGTTGCATGAGCAGGTGCTGTCGTTTTACCGCGGGTTCCGCCGTGACGCGCACCCCATGGCGGTCATGGTCGGGGTGGTGGGGGCGCTGTCGGCGTTCTATCACGACGTGATGAACATCCGCGATGCCAACGATCGCCAGCTCGCCGCCATCCGACTCGTCGCCAAGATGCCGATGCTCGCCGCGGCCAGCTATACCTATTCCGTCGGCCGGCCGCAGCGCTATCCGAACAACAAACACGACTACGCGACAAATTTTCTACAGATGATGTTCGGTACCCCGGTCCAGGAGTTTGCCGTGGACCCGGTGCTGGCGCGCGCGCTCGACGTGATTTTTATTTTGCACGCCGATCACGAGCAAAATGCCTCGACCTCGACGGTGCGGCTGGCGGCCTCGAGTGGCGCCAATCCTTTTGCCTGCATCGCCGCCGGCATTGCCTCGCTGTGGGGACCGGCGCATGGCGGCGCGAACGAGGCCGTGCTCAAGATGCTGATGGAAATCGGTTCGGTCGAGAATATTCCCAAGGTCATCGATCGCGCCAAGGATAAAAACGATTCGTTCCGTCTCATGGGCTTCGGTCACCGCATTTACAAAAATTTCGACCCGCGCTCGCGCGTCATCCAGGGGCAGGCGAAAAAGGTCTTGGCGCATCTCGGCAAGGACGATCCCTTGCTGGAGATCGCCATGCGGCTCGAGGAAATCGCCCTCAAGGACGAGTATTTCATCGAGCGCAAACTGTACCCGAACGTGGATTTCTATTCCGGCATCCTGCTGCGCGCCATGGGCTTCCCGATGAACATGTTCACCGCCGTGTTCGCGGTCGCGCGCACCGCCGGCTGGGTGAGCCACTGGCTCGAACTGCAGGAGGAATCCCACGGCATCGACCGTCCGCGCCAGCTGTACGTGGGCAAGACCCTGCGGCATTATCCGGGCGGGAAATAGTTCATCCCCGCGAGCCCGGCTATAACTGAATCTCTCTCAGATAATTAATGTAGGGTGGGCATCGCCCACCATCAATCAAAGTAGCGAGCCACGCCGGTGGGCAATGCCCACCCTACAAACATAAATCAGAGGAAATTTACCATGCATAAACATATTGCGATCCTGCTGGCGGGACTGTTGCTGAGCGGCTGCGCGGCGTATACCGCCACCTCCGGCCAAGTGGTGGTCAGAGACGATAACACCGTCATCGACGTGCGTTTCAGCGATCACGATCGCGGCATCATCGAGAATTATTACAAGAAATCCTCCAAACATAAAAAAGGCCTGCCGCCCGGACTGGCGAAACGCGGAGGCCATCTCCCGCCGGGACTCGCCAAGCGCGACAAACTTCCGCCCGGCCTTCAGGGCGATCCGTTGCCGCATGATCTGGAGAGACAGCTGACAAGATTGCCTTCGTCTTACATGCGTATACGGGTCGGCCAGGACATCGTCCTGATGGACGGGAAAACGCGGGTGATGGTGGATGTTGTGTACGGCATGGCGAATTAAATAGGGTATCCAGAATCCGCTGTTGAAGATAGCCAGGAGCTGGAAGCAGGGACTGGTATCGGCCACAAGCGGGCATACAATTTCCCCAATATTTCTGACGCGAGTGGCGGCGTGACTTGCATCTCGCTATGGACAATGGACAGGCTCGGTCGCACTAGTAGTCCGGCAAATAAGTTTTTCCGGATACGTTCCATGGGTCTCCCTCTCCCACCGGGAGAGGGCTGGGGTGAGGGGGATCGTAAAATCTCCCATAAACTCCCCCTCATCCTGTCCTTCTCCCGGAGGGAGAAGGGATGCTTCATTTTGCATCGCGCCAGTGAACATACGGGAAAACTTATTTGACGGAGTACTAGGACGATCGCAGCAACGGCTTGTTGGTGGCAAAGATTCCGGGAATCTTGCGCATATTACATTATGCGGTATAATGTAACAATTGGGGACAGGCCATGACATGATTCGCAACTTTGCCAATAGAACCGCACAAGAGATTTGGGAAACTGACCGATCTAAAATGCTGCCTAAAGAGATATGGATTCGTGCGAAAGCGCTTCTGACTATTATGCATGCAACGAATAACCTGAATGATCTGAAAATGAAGGGCCAACCTCCTGACATTCGACTGCATAAACTCAAGGCAAATCGCAAAGATGAATGGAGTGTTACGATTAAGCTTCCCTGGTGTATTACGTTCCAGTTCAGGCACGGAGAATTTTTCGACGTGAAAGTAGAAAATTACCACAAAGGATGAATATCCCATGATCAAAAACCCTAGACCCATGCATCCAGGTTCTGTGCTGAATGAAGTTTATATGAAGGAACTTGGACTCAATCAGTCTCAGCTGGCGGAGAAATGTGGTTGCTCGCCTCGTAAGATTAACGAAATCGTTAATGGGAAGAGGTCCATTTCCCCCGAATTCGCGCTTGTCCTTGAGCATGTTCTTGGCACCACAGCGGAAATGTGGGTGCGAATTCAGGCCGAGTATGATCTTTGGTTGGCACGGAGAAAAGCGGCTTGAGAGTGTTGGCAATCCTTTCTTGAAGGACATGCAGGCAGGCGTGCTCGAACCAGCCACGTGTGGAAGCATTCAATACTATAGAAGCAGCCGTTCACCGAGGAAAATGGGACCAGGAAAATGGACGGAAAATGGGACAGATTTATTTTTCTGGCTACTTTGGACTTCATTAATATCATAAAATAAATCTGTCCCGGATTTTCGTGAAGACTACTGCGAGGGGCCCATCTTCAGAGTTAGGTTAGACCGCAGATAACTGCGACTTGACATGCGAAGGCTCGCTCCCCCCGACGCAAACAGTATTCAGCGGTTGGAGTCTTGGAAAGTACATTGTTCCAAATGCCTTGTCCAAGAGGAGGTACCGAGCAATATCACTCAAAGAAATAAGCAACGATTGAAGGGCGAAGGAGTCGTGCTTGAACTCTTCGATTGTGCGGTCTATATCGTATGCTTGACGCTCCCCGGGCGAAAAATCCGGGAAAGATGAGCGATCGAAAACAGGAGTATGAGCGATCTTGTTGCGTACTAACACTGCTTCGTAAATTACGCGCGCGTACTCCTCGGCAACCTCGATACTATCAATCCTGCTAGCCAAAAATCGCCGCAACCATTCTCTTCTCGGGATGAAGTAATGAGGTTGCGGCAAGCGACCGCAGACGGCGCAATTTCCAAATGATTCCGAACATTCTGGAGGTGGCCCTACCAGTCTGTCGAGCAGAATAATTGCGTGAACCAGCTGCCAGTAGTTTGGTTTGAAGAAGGCGTCGACTCGCGTCTGAGAGCGATAAGGCAAAGAGACGGACCATTCAATCATCTCCTTTAGGTCACAAGGTAACCCCTGGTAGCGTTCAAACATATCCGAGTACGCAAGGATCGGTAGGCCCTCCTGGGTCGGCTTCGTCATCAACACCAAATTCGCGATGTTGCTGTAATCGACCTGTTTGTAGCCGGGTCCCGTTGCACTATTCGGCATGCCAGTCGGTACAACTTCTATACCCCCCACCTTGTTTTCGTCGAAGTAGTAGATCGGAAGATGATCGTGCAAAATAAAGGCGTCGAAGGACAACCACTGCCGGTAGGCCTTGGTCAGGGCCGCATCGGGCAGTTTGTCCGGTCCCACCAAATAGCATACGTTCAATCGCGTCTGGGCAGGACCGTACGGAAACATGTCCCATCTCGCAGGGACTATCACAAGTCCATCGGTCAAAGGATAAGGCGTGATCGGCTTGTATTGACCGAGATATCGGATGCCTCGTCTACCTTCGAACGCTTGACTGTTCATGGCAACCACATCTTTCTTTTTCTGTTAATCCTGCAGATCCTGTTTATTTTTCTTTTCTCAAAAAACGTTGCGTTAATGCGCGGCGCTTTTCGTAAGCCTCCCGCGCAATCGCAATGTCTTCCAGAAAGTAGGGCAGTTCCTCAAGCAGCAGCGCTTGCGGCCCATCCACCAGGGCCTTCTTGGGCACCGGGTGAAAATCCACCAGGACCATGTTGGCGCCGGCGATCACGCCCTGCGCGGTGACGTGTGAGATATCGAGCATGCCGTCGGGCGCGCGGTCGCGGGTGCCGACGGAGTGCGAGGGGTCGACACACACCGGCATGCGCGTCAGGCGCTTGAGCACCGGTACGTGCGCGAAGTCGACGAAGTTGCGGTGCGGGTCGCCCATGTTGGTTTTCATGCCGCGCAGGCCGAACACGATGTTGCGGTTGCCCTCGCTCGCCAGATATTCGGCGGCGTTCAGCGATTCATCGAGCGTGATGCCGAAGCCGCGCTTGAGCAGCACCGGCAGTTCACGCTGACGCCCGACGATCTTGAGCAGCTCGAAGTTCTGCGTGTTGCGTGTGCCAATCTGAATCATCACGCCCGTCGGCTTGCCGGTCTTGTGCAGCGCCTCTTGGATCTCGTGCAGGTGCGAATCGTGGGTGATCTCCATGGCGATCGCCTTGATGCCGTATTTTCCGGCGAGTTCGAACACCCAGGGGAGACACTCCTTGCCGTGGCCCTGGAAGGAATAGGGATTGGTGCGCGGCTTGTACGCGCCCATGCGCGTGCACACCTGGCCGTTGTCGCGCAACGCCTTTAGCATCATCTCGACATGCTGCGGATTATCCACGGCACAGAGACCGGCGAAGACGTTGAGATTGTCCTGGCTGAACTTAACGCCGTTGTACTCGAAGCCGGTCGGGCGGCTGTCGTCCTTGTGCCGTCCCAGGATGCGGTATTCTTCCGAGACACGCACCACGCGGTCCACGCCGGCCAGGCTCTCGATCTCGATCTTGTCGAGCGAGGCGGTGTCGCCGATGAGATAGATTTCGGTCAGTGTTTGCAGGGTGCCGATCTCCTGATGTACCCGCGTCTTGATGTTCGGTTTGTGCGCCAGGTAGTCGAGAACCTGCTGGTATTCCGGCATCTTCTCGGTGAGATCGGCTTTAAGGATAACGATCATGCGACTTTTCCTTTATTATTCGGTACCGCTCAAGGGCGCGTATTCTAACAGAAGGTCCATTCCCTGAAATTTAAAGATGCCGCATGCGACTGAAAGCCAATAAACCCCCGCCGTATACGCTAAACCGCGCGGTTCTGGAACAGGAAGTGCGTGTGGATACTTATCGCGCCTCCGGCCCCGGCGGGCAGCACGTGAACCGCACCGAATCGGCGGTGCGCCTGACCCACTGGCCTTCGGGGGTGGTGGTGACGGCCATGGACAATCGTTCCCAGATCCGCAATCGCGAGATTGCTTTCGAACGGCTGATCCTTAAATTGCGTGCGCTGAATCACGTGCCTAAGACGCGCAAGAAGACCCGCGTCAGCCGGGGCGCAAAAGTACGGCGGATGGAGGCCAAGAAGCGCCGCGCCACCATCAAGCGCGGGCGTGGCGGGGGGCACGAGGAGCAAATGTAGCCCTGCTCGCTACGGCTCGCTCGTCTTGCCATATATTAGAGATTGCTCATTTATCGATTCGGCCCGGCCGACGGTATGCTCCGTTCCGCTTTTCGCTCCCGGTGGAATTGTCTTGGTTAGGGACTTCACGTAGGATGTTTCGAAGCCCGGTGAAGTTAGCCTAGGAGGCCGGGTGGTATTGGCAAATTAGATAATATAAAGAGGTTCATATGCAGACGGGCACTGTGAAGTGGTTCAACAACGCGAAGGGTTACGGTTTCATCACCCCGAGCGACGGCAGCGAAGATGTATTTGTGCATTTTTCCACTATTGAAGGAGATGGATACAAGAGTCTGAACGAGGGGCAGCAGGTCGAGTTTGAGCATGCTCAGGGGCCGAAAGGCAAACAGACCACGCGCGTCATTATTCCCCGCTGAGAACAGCCGGACAGGCAAAAAACTTTTTTTGATTTATCTGGCCCCGTCAGCGTACGGGGCTTTTTATTATTGTTGTTCCGGTCGATACTGAGGTCTTTACGCTTATCCGTCCATGTCACTTGAAACCCTGACCGAACTGATCAAGAGCTATGGCTACCTCGCCATTCTGATCGGTACGTTTCTGGAAGGCGAGACCATTCTTATCCTGGGCGGATTCGCCGCGCATATGGGATTCCTTGAGCTGCCGTGGGTGATCGCCAGCGCCATGGCCGGCAGCTTCAGCGGCGACCAGCTCTACTATTACATCGGTCGGCATTTCGGGCGGAAAATCATCGCCAAGCGCCTGTCGTGGCAGGTGGGCGCGCAGAAAGTTTATAAACATCTGCATCGTCACCAGAACCTGCTCATTCTTTCCTTCCGGTTCTTCTATGGGCTGCGCAACGTCACCCCTTTTGCGGTCGGTGCCGCGCACATTTCCCGTGTGCGGTTCTTCCTGTTAAATCTGATCGGGGCGATTGTCTGGGCCATTGTGTTTGCTTACGCCGGTTATCTGTTTGGCGAGGCCTTCCGCTTGTTGTTGGACGACTTCAAGCGCTATGAACTGTACGTGCTGTTGGGGTTGGTACTCGTCGGAGTAATGATCTGGCTGATATCGCTGTGGCGCCATCGCCGCCGCGCGCTGGAACATAAGAAATAGCCCACTAAACTTCAAGTTCTTGGGTAGGGTGTGCTGAGCGGCAGCGAAGCGCACCGGACTTCAAGTTCTTGGGTAGGGTGTGCTGAGCGGCAGCGAAGCGCACCGGACGAGCCTATACGCATCTGAAAAACGGAACCCCAGGCATATGCACCGCTTTCGTTTTACCCTCGGCAAGAAGTTCGCGCTGCTGCTGGCGGTCTTCCTGGCGCTGCAAGTGCTGCAGCTCGGCATGGGCCTCCGCTAGGTGCGTCACATGGCCGAAGAGGCCGAGCGCCTGAGCGGCGCCGGCAAGATCCGGCCCGGGCTGCTCGCCGATCTCGCCCGCCGTTCGCTTGCCCCCGGCGGTGAGTCCTCGGCGCGGCAGAAATTTCTCGACATGCTCGCGGTGCACGATCGCATCCATCGCCGGCTCGTCGAGGAGTTCGGCGGGAAAACGCGAGATCCCGAATACGGCGAGCTGGCGCGGCTCACCGTCGAGGCCGGCGACGCCTGAGAGGGGGAGATCAGGCCCCTGCTCCGGGTCATGGAAACGGCCCAGCCTGCCGCCGCGCGCGCGGCGCTCGCGCGCTATGAGGCATTGTTCCCCACGCATGCCGGACGGATCGCGCGCATCGTTGCGCTCATTGAGAAACACCTGGGCGCGGAGGTGCGTGCCGCCGTGCGCACCTACGGCCTCATCTTCGCCCTGGCGATGCTGCTCGCCGTCGTCGCGGTGATCCTGGTGCGCCGCCAATCCACCCTGCCACTGTACCGGCTCATCGAGGCAACGCGGTCCATCGCCGCCGGCGCCTATGATAGACGGGTAACTGTTTCTTCTCGCGATGAAATTGGCGAGCTGGCCGGCACCTTTAACCGGATGGCGGAGGCCGTGGGCGAAAAAACCTCGCGCATCGCGGCGCTGAACGAGATCGCGGTGCAACTTACCACTCTGCACTCGCTGCACGAATTGCTCGACGAGATCATGCGACGAGGCATGCAACTGACCGGCGCGCAGGCCGCCTGCATCGCTTTTTACAGCCAGGAGGCGCAGCGGTTCGGGCAGTGGATTACCCAAGGCCTCTCGGATCGTTTCGTCGAGAACATGAACTTCCGGCCCGGGGGGCTTGCGGATGAAGCCTTCATTGCCGGGACATATATCCTCAGTAACGACAGGCCCGAAACGAAGCACAAGCTGAGCCGGCTGACGCACGAGGAAGGTATCCAGTCTTTTATTTGTATGCCGCTCACGAGTCATGCCAGCCGCCTGGGCGTGATCTATTTCTACCGCAAGGATCGCGACTTCTTCCTGCCGGATGAAATTGAAATACTGGCTACCTTCGCCCACCTTGCCGCCGGCGCCATCGAGAGCGCGCGACTGCAAGAACAGATGCATGATCTCGCCATGACCGACAAGCTCACGGGTTTGCGCAACCGCCGGCTGTTCGACGAGCGTCTGACGGAAGAAATACAGCGCGCCGCGCGTGACGCCAGGCCGATATCGTTGCTGATGCTCGACATCGACGACTTCAAGCGCGTTAACGACATCCATGGACATGTCGCCGGCGACCAGGTGCTGCAAGCCCTGGGAAAGAATCTCTCGGAACAGCTGTGGCGGGTGGATCTCGTGGCGCGTTATGGCGGGGAGGAATTCGCCGTCATCCTGCCGGCCACGGATTTTGTCGGCGCCAAGGTGGTCGCCGAGCGTATCCGGCGGTCGATAGCGGGCCTGTCGGTCCGCCTGCCCGATAGACACGAAATCACCGTGACTGTCACATTGGCATCGCCTGTTTTCCGCGCTGCGGAGACACGGCGGAGAAACTGGTCGGGCATGCCGATCAGGCGTTGTACACCGCCAAGCAGGAAGGCAAGAACCGGGTATGCCTGTATCGCGAGATTCTCAAGGCGCAACTCGAGCAAGAACCCGACCGCATCGTGGATATGCTCAACCAGAGCCTGGAGAACATCCAGCCTGTTGTGACGGCCGTGTCCGCTAAGGCGGCGTTTTTTCACAACCACACGGTGCTGGTAGAACAGACCGCGATGCGGCTGGCGGACGCGCTAAAGCTTAACGAGGAAGACCACGAAAAGCTGCGCCTTGCCGCGCGGCTGCATGACATCGGCATGGTCACCATGCCCGATGCGGTCTTGAACAAGCAAAGCACTTTGACCGCCGAAGACTGGGCATTGATCCGGCAGCATTCCGCTACCTCCGCCGGATTTCTGGAGAGGGTGTCTGCCTTGCGTCATCTCGCGCCGATTGTCCGGCATCATCACGAGCGTTACGACGGCGCGGGTTATCCCGACGGGCTCAAGAGCGAGGCGATACCGTACCTGGCGCGGGTACTGGCCGTGGCGGATACCTATGCCTCGATGACAGGCGACTGGGTTGGGCACAAGACCGTTTCTCCCGGTCAGGTGAAATCGAAGCTTGCCGCGGCAGCGGGTACCCAGCTCGATCCGCAGATCGTTTCCGCTTTTGTGAAGTACCTGGACCAGGATCAGGCTACGCCAGGCTGAAGCCAGGCGACATTTCCATGTCTCA
>JAUSDQ010000329.1 GCA_030650525.1 Sulfuricaulis sp. | reverse complement strand
GTGTCTACGGTTAAGATCCGGTTCTTCCCTTAACCTATGATCGTCACTTCACTCCGCTCTTTACCTTGAAGTGAACCTTGTCCTTCCCCGCCGGTTTGTCGGTGCATTTCAGATGATCTTTAATCCGAAGCGTGCCGCTGCCGCGGGAGGCCAGTCGCTACTTGAGGAAACGGGGCATGCGCTCGCGACTGCAGAAGCGCGCGAGCGCGGGACATCCGCTCACCGAAACCGAGAAGGTGCGCAACCAGAAGTGGTCCTCGGCGCGGGCGTTCGTCGAACACCCCTTCCACGTCATCAAGCGGCTGTGGGGGTTCGTGAAGGTCCGTTACCGGGGTCTGGGCAAGAACACGGCACGGGTGTTCACGCTCTTGGCGCTGGCCAATCTTTATCGCGTGCGACACCGACTCCTGCCGCAAAGGGCGTAGTACGTCTATAGAACGGCAAGAACGGTGAAAAGGATGAAACACAGACGAGAAAACACCGGAAACATCGACATCCGGATGCCGCTTCATTGGCACAGTGCTCGCTTGTCTTGCGGTCGACATAATTTGGTTACTTGTTCAGAGCTTCCCTAGTGGACAGCGCGTGGTGTCTTAATTATTTATTTACTGGGGAGGGATGGCATTCTGCCATTTAGCTATCTTGTCGTTCCCTCTTTTTTGCGGCGGCTAAGTCAGAACAACTGCCACCGTGTGATTGTTATGTGAATATCCTGTGCTTAGCCCACGAAGGTGTCAAGCACGGTGCAGGAGAGGAAACTGTAAGGCCGGGCTTACAGTGGGGCGCTATTAAAATGTCGGCTGGAACACTAGCGGGATAACTGAACCACAGGCGGGTGGCGGTGCCAGGAATATCCGGAAAGAACCGATGGCAAGGGGTCGGCTGGATAGCAATGATTTTACTCCCCCTCACCCCACCGTTCCCGCCGGGGCACAGAAGAATCTTCTGCGCCCGTTCGGCGGGGAAAAGGTCCACGGGACCTTTTCCTGTTTCCGCCTCACCTCCCGGAGGGAGAGGGAGATTCAGCACATCCGGCGGGTTACGGCACAAACGACGTGCCTAACCCGCCCTACATCTATTATCGGTCGACAGAAGGGCGCGTGGAACGCGCCCGACATCGAATAATTCAGAACTTCCTTGAATTCAGCTGGCGAGGCGGCGCCAGTAGGTTTCGCGCCAGTAGTACAGCACTGTGGTGTCGGTGAGCGGATAGGTTTCGCCGTAGTCGATGCCGCGCTGCGGTTCTTCGACGTTGTCACGCGCTGAATCGAGCGGGCGCCAGCCGGACTCGCGCGGCTCTTCCTCGAAGGGCGCGCGGCCTTCGCCGCGATAACGCCGTTCGGCGGTGCCGATCTCGACAAAGTTTAGTTGACCCTGCTCCAGTGAAACGTGATTGGCGCTGCCCGGCATGCGCGGAAACCGCAGTTGCGCGAGGTCATCTTCCCACAGGCAGATGGGGCACTTCTCGTGATTCCCGGGCTGATGCTGGAATACCCGATAGCCGCAACAGGGGCAAGGATATTTATTGCGATCCATCATGTTTCAAGAATAGGTCTGTCTGGAGCGGTGCGCAAACGCACCAGAACCTATCTCAAAATATCCAGGTAGGTTGGGGTGAGCAAGCGAACCCCAACACGCAGGCGAACAACGTTGGGGTTCGGCGTTTCACGCCTCACCCCAACCTACATGAAAACCATTTTTGAGATAGGTTCTTACCAAAACAAAAGGGGCGGTTGCCCGCCCCTTTTTTTACTACATGCGACTGATATTTTAATTGACCTTGGGATCGAGTTCGCCCTTGGCGTAACGTGTCGTCATCGCTTCGAGTGACAGCACCTTGATCTTGCTCGCCTGGCCGGCGCAGCCGAAGGCCTGGTAGCGCTGCTTGCAGATTTCCTTCATGCCCTTGGTCGCGGCGGCGAGCCACTTGCGCGGATCGAATTCCTTCTTGTTCTCGGCGAGGAACTTACGCACCGCGCCGGTCGAGGACATGCGCAGGTCGGTGTCGATGTTGACCTTGCGCACGCCGTGCTTGATGCCCTGCACGATCACTTCCACCGGCACGCCGTAGGTCTGGCCCATGTCGCCGCCGTAGGTGTTGATCATCTTGAGCCAGTCCTGCGGCACCGAAGAGGAGCCGTGCATGACGAGGTGCGTGTTCGGGATGCGCTTGTGAATCTGCTTGATGCGTTCGATGGCGAGGATGTCACCGGTCGGCGGGCGAGTGAACTTGTAGGCGCCGTGGCTGGTGCCAATGGCGATGGCGAGCGCGTCGACCTTGGTCTTCTTCACGAAATCGGCGGCCTCGTCCGGGTCGGTCAGCAGCTGCGAATGATCGAGCTTGCCCTCGGCGCCGGAACCGTCCTCTTCGCCGGCCATGCCGGTTTCAAGGGAGCCGAGACAACCAAGCTCGCCTTCCACCGACACGCCGCAGGAATGCGCCATGTCGACCACGCGCTTGGTGACGTCCACGTTGTATTCATAGGTGGCCGGGGTCTTCATGTCCTCTTTCAGCGAACCGTCCATCATCACCGAGGAAAATCCGAGCTGGATGGAGCGCTGGCACACCGCCGGGCTCGAACCATGATCCTGGTGCATGCATACCGGGATGTGTGGCCACTCTTCGATCGCGGCCAGAATCAGGTGGCGCAAGAAAGGTGCGCCGGCGTATTTGCGCGCGCCGGCCGAGGCCTGCACGATCACCGGACTGTTGGTCTCGTCAGCCGCTTCCATGATGGCGCGCATCTGTTCAAGGTTGTTGACGTTAAACGCCGGCACACCGTAGGTGTGTTCGGCGGCGTGATCCAGCATTTGTCGAAGCGTTACGAGTGCCATAAAACCTCCTCAGCGAAAATGAAAAAAGAAACGTCTTATATAACCTGCCGTCAGGAACCAACCACGACAATCTTCATGGTGTTGGTGCCGCC
>JAUSDQ010000325.1 GCA_030650525.1 Sulfuricaulis sp. | reverse complement strand
TGTTTCATCCATGCGGCCACGGCGACTTTCCACGCCGCACCCTTTGGCTCGTCGGCCACCGTCGCCCGCGGCTTGCCGGCCGCTCGCAAACACGCCTGCAACGGCGCTGCGCAACGCAAGCTCCGCACCTCGTGCGCGCCGGCCACCTCCCAGGCACGCGCCGTCGCCGCCAAGTCGAAATCCTTGACCAGCGCCGTCCGGAATTCCTCGGTCCCGAGCGCCCAGCCTTGGCTGAGCGAGGCATAAGCCGGCCCTTTGCCCGCGGGCCCGTCCTCCGCCTGCCACGCCAGAAAGCGATCATAGGCGGCCCGCCGGCGTCTGCACGGCCAGATGGAAATGATTGCTCATAACCACATACGCGTGCAGCACCCATTTCGACCGGGCGCAGGCGGCAAACAGGCAGGTCTCGAACGCGTCGCGGGTCCGCGGCGCGCCGAACGGCCCGACGCGGCGATGGCCCCGATTGAGCACAGGGTAAATCGCGCCGGGAAATGGCTGATGTCGCTGCGCTCGGTACGAGTCGCAGTTTGCGCGCCATACCGTGGACCACACGCCGCACTTGCCCTCAGGTCAAGTGAAAGATTAGCAACCTGACCCCGTCGTCTGCCTCGGGCACATGGTTTGCCGCGCGTGCTGCCATCCCGGCTGCACCCAAATGCGCCCCGCTGGGCGTGTCCGGCTGGAACCGAAAATAAAAACGGCGCGGAGGGCATCCGCGCCGAGCGTTTTTCCAAGTCTCCAGAGGAGGCCGGATCAATTCCAGTAGCCTTCGTAAAACCGATAGGCTCCGTTCTCGGTTTGCCAGCGAGGCGTCGTCCATTTCGCGGCTGAGTAGGGCGGTACTTCCCAATGTCCGGCCCTCCACTGATACCGGTTGGCCTGCCAGGTCCAGTAGCCAGCCACCCATGCGTGAGCGGATGACGGTTGCGCCAGGACCAGTTCCGTTTGCATCGCGGGCGGAGCTTGAGTGACGACGATCGTGCTGACGGGTTCCGTCCGCGTTGTGACGACCGTTCCGGTTGGAGTGGTTTGGGTTGTCTGCGTTGTCTGCGTCACTGTCGACACGGGTGTCGACGTCGTCATGACTGTGGCCGTGGCGACCGGTGGAGCCGGTGGAGGAGGGGCCGAGACCACATGCGAAACGGGTTCAGACGCGCAACCGGCCAGGAGTCCAAGCGCGCCCAACAACGCCACGAGAGGCGCAAGACCAATCACTCGGCTGGTCGTTTGTGCTGGAGAATAGATTTTCATAGGTGTTGTTGAGACAGCTCATTAGTCGGTTTGCTCTCGTTGAAGATCCGAATCTTATGGGGCGTTCACCTGTTGACATGGCGACCAACACGCCAGCCACGTGCAGTCGGACGCTGCTCCGATTAACTCAGCGCTGCGCTGGATCGTCAGCAAGGCGCATGATCAGCTTGAACGTTTGGCGCAGCGCATCACCCGGGGGACAAAACGACGGGGTCAGGTTGCTAATCTTTCACTCAACCGTTTAAAAATCTCCGCCGCCGGCGAGGTTGGCTGCCGCGCGACGGCACCGACAACCTGGCTCACGCGGGTGGCGCTGCCCATTTTCAATCGCTCCGCGAGCCAGCCGTTGGGCGCGTCGGTCTCCTCGCACACCATGCCCAGCGGCGCGCCCGCCTGCACCACCAGCGCCTTGTAGCGCCCCTGAAAAATCGTCCCGTGACCAGCCTGCCCGCGAAACCGATTGTAGCGATTGGTAAACTTGGCCTGCAACCACTGCATCCCCGCAGCCAGATTGCCCGCCGGCGTCTCCACGGCCAGATGGAAATGATTGCTCATCACCACATACGCGTGCAGCACCCATTTCGACCGGGCGCAGGCGGCAAACAGGCAGGTCTCGAACGCGTCGCGGGTCCGCGGCGCGCCGAACGGCCCGACGCGGCGATTGCCCCGATTGATCACATGGTAAATCGCGCCGGGAAATGGCTGATGTCGCTGCGCTCGGTACGAGTC
>JAUSDQ010000351.1 GCA_030650525.1 Sulfuricaulis sp. | reverse complement strand
GAGAAACGGCTACCGCCGGTGCGCATGCCCACAAGCTCAAATCCTCGTCCCGCTCGGTCGGCGCGCTGGCGCTGGGCGAGCTGTGCGCCGCGATGGAAAAGGCGGGCAAGGATGGTGACACGGCAGCATTGGCGGCGCTGTTGCCCCAATTCGAGCAGGAGCTGGCGGGCGTCGAGCGGTTTCTCGATGAGTATTAATTGGGTGAACGCAGCATGAAAAACTGGAAGGCGAGGCTGTTCAACACTCCTCTGAGGGTGGTAATCGCCCTGGGTTTGCTCATTTTGGTGGCCGAGCTTCTTATCATGATAGTAATCGGTGATGCTCTCAGCATCATGAACATCCCGGATGTTTACTGGAACGTAATTGATGCCACCCTGCTTACCTTGATCATTTCTCCTGCGCTCTATTCCCTGATCTTTCAGAAATTACAGAGTGAGGAACGCTTCCGGCAGGTCAATGCCTCCGCTCAGGATGCCATTGTCATCGTCGACGAACAAGGCCGACTTACCGACTGGAACCCCGCTGCACAAAGGATGTTCCAGTACAGCCGGGAGGAGGCGCTCGGGCGGCAGATGCACCAGTTGCTCGCCCCGCCACGCTACCACGCCGACGCGGCGCGCGGTTTTACCCAATTTCAAAAAACTGGCGAGGGCCCGCTGGTCGGGAAGATCCGGGAAGTTACGGCCATCCGCAAAGACGGCAGCGAATTTCCCATCGAAATATACGTCTCGGCGCTCAAGGAGAAAGGCCGCTGGCATGCCGTGGGGATCATGCGCGACATCACCGAGCGCAAGCGGGCGGAGGATGCTCTGCGCAAGCTCAACGAAGGACTGGAAGAAAAAGTAAAAACACGTACCGCCGATCTGGATAAAGCCCGGCGCGAGGCCGAACAGGCCAGCCATGCCAAGTCGGAATTTCTCGCCGCCATGAGCCACGAAATCCGCACCCCGATGAACGGCGTGATCGGCATGATCGACGTGCTGCACCAGAGCAGCCTGCATGGCTACCAGGTGGAAATGGTCGACCTGATCCGCGAATCGGCGTATTCCCTGCTGGGCATCATCAACGACATTCTCGACTTCTCCAAGATCGAGGCAAACATGCTGGAGATCGAACATGCGCCCATGCCGGTGGCCGATGTGGTGGAAAGTGTCTGCCGTATGCTGGATGACATGGCCGAGAAGAAAGGGGTGGAGCTCACGCTATTCGTCGACCCGGCAATTCCAGCGGAAGTCCTGGGCGACACGCTGCGCCTGCGCCAGGTGCTGATCAACCTGTCCAACAACGCCATCAAGTTCTCCGGCAAGCAGCCGTCAGGCAGGGTATCCGTGCGCGCCCTGCAGGTTGAAAGCACGCCGGAACAGGTAACACTGGAGTTTCGCGTGACCGATAACGGCATCGGCATGGATGAACAGACCTTGTCGGGACTGTTTACCCCCTTCACTCAGGCCGACATTTCCACCACCCGGCGTTTTGGCGGCACCGGGCTCGGGCTGTCCATCGTCCGCCATCTGGTGGAGTTGATGGGCGGCGAGATCACGGTGCAAAGCGAACCGGGCAAAGGTTCGATATTCAACGTGCGTATCCCGTTTGAGCGGGCACCGGTAAATCCCGGAGCCAGCGATAATCCTTCTATGGTCGCGGGACTGTCCTGTCTGGTGGTGGGCGAATCGGAAAGTTTGGCCGATGATCTCGTCGCCTACCTGATGCACGGTGGAGCAGTGGTCGAGCGGATGGCGGACTTGGCAACTGCCCATGAATGGATAACCGCTTCCCCGCCTGGTCTTTACATCGTGATCGTAGATACCGCAGGCGGCGAACCGCCATCGGATGAATTGCGCGCCGCTGTCCGCCCCCGCCCGGAACAGGAAAACCGCTTTGTCGTCATCGGGCGCGGGCAGCGCCGGGAGCCGCGTCTGGAGGATGACGGCTTGATGCGGGTGGATGGCAATATACTCACCAGAGGAACTTTGCTGAAGGCGGTAGCCATCGCCGCAGGGCGGATTAAGGATGAACAAGAAACACCGCCGCCCGGCAAGCACAAAATGGAATTCAGCCCCCCGTCGCGCGCCGATGTTCTGCGCCAGGGTCGGCTGATCCTCATCGCCGAGGACAACGAGATCAACCAGAAGGTGATCCTGCGTCAGCTCGCGCTGCTCGGGTTTGCGGCAGATATCGCCGACAATGGCAGCATAGCGCTGGAACGCTGGCAGAGCGGCGACTACGCGCTGCTGCTCAGCGACCTGCACATGCCGGAGATGGACGGCTATGAGCTGACCGCCGCGATCCGCGCCGCAGAACAGGGTTCACGGCATATTCCCATCGTGGCACTGACCGCCAACGCCCTCAAGGGCGAGGCCGATCACTGTCTCGCCATCGGCATGGACGATTACCTGAGCAAGCCGGTGCAACTGGCCGACCTGAAAGCGATGCTGGAAAAGTGGATGCCGGTGGTGTGTTCTGATCCGATACAAGAGGAAACTGCATTAACCTCAGAGAATTCATCAACGGGTTCGATCCCCACCCCCCCTCCAACTCCCCCCTTGAAGGGGGGAGAGTGTGCCTCCGGATACGCATTTCACCCTCCCCTTCAAGGGGAGGGCTGGGGTGGGGATGGGTCAAATTCGGCCGGTAAACGATCAGGGGTAACATCAACTCCAACTGCAACACCCGTCCCGGTTGACGTGAATGTGCTCAAAGCGCTAGTCGGCGACGACGAGGCGACAATCCGCGAATTCCTGCATGACTTCCGCCTCAGCGCGGCCAAGATTGCGGCGGAGCTGCGCGCCGCCTGCGCGGCTGGAGAAACGGCTACCGCCGGTGCGCATGCCCACAAGCTCAAATCCTCGTCCCGCTCGGTCGGCGCGCTGGCGCTGGGCGAGCTGTGCGCCGCGATGGAAAAGGCGGGCAAGGATGGTGACACGGCAGCATTGGCGGCGCTGT
>JAUSDQ010000350.1 GCA_030650525.1 Sulfuricaulis sp. | reverse complement strand
CAAAACAATATAAAGGCTAAATCTGCTTTGATGGGGTGAACTGTTTATGTTTAGTGTCTGATTTTTCTCCGCGCTCTCCGCGCCTCCGCGTGAGGCTGCTTTATCAGCTTTGATGGGGTGAGCTGTTTATGTTTAGTGTCTGATTTTTCTCCGCGCTCTTCGCGCCTCCGCGTGAGGCTGCTTTTCGGGTTTAACAAACAGGTTCATAACGCGCCATGATCGAAGACAAGGAACTGGCTAAACTATTCAAGGCGGAGAGCGCGGAGCATCTCGCGCGCCTCGACGATGGCTTGCTGCGTCTGGAAAAAACACCCGCCGACCAGCCGCTGCTGGAAGAAATGTTCCGCGAATCGCATAGCCTTAAGGGCGCGGCGCGCATGTTGGGGTTGCCCAAAATCGAGATCGCCGCACATGGTCTGGAAACTATTCTGAACACGGCGCGCAAGGGCGAGACGCCGCTCACGCCGGAGGTGATCGAGAGCATGACTGTCGTGCTGGGAGAATTGCGCGAGCTGGTGCAGGAAGCGCTTGGCGGCTCCACTCCCCCCCCTTCCTTCGACAAGCTCAGGACAGGCCAAGCCTCCCCCGCACTACGCGCAAGGGAGGGAGCTTCTACTCCTTCCCCCTTTCAGGGGGAAGGTTGGGATGGGGGTAAAAATTCTGAGAGTTTGACCAGTTCAACCCCCTCCCTAACCCTCCCCCGGGTGCCCGGCCAAAAGCTTGACGGACTGCCAGGGGGAGGGGATAGAGTGGCTACCGCCGAGCCGTTCCGCATTGAAACGGTGCGGGTGGAAACACGCAAACTGGATGATCTGCTTACGCTGGTGGGCGAACTCAGCGTGATCGAGGGGCGGGCGCAGCACCGGCTGTCGCTGATGGATGAACTATTGGAGCAATGGGCGCTGCTGGAAAGCAGCCGCAGAAAAGAGAAGGCGGAGTGCGGATTGCGGAGTGCGGAATTCGGAAACAAAATCAAGCAGGCGCGCGATGCCTTCTATGAAGACGGTGCGCGCCTGGAAACTACGGTCAACATGCTGGAAGAGCGGGTGCATGCCGCCCGCTTGCTGCCGCTTTCCACGGTGTTCGCACTGTTCCCGCGCATGGTGCGCGATCTTGCCAAGCAGCAGGACAAGGAGGTGGAGCTGGTGATCGAGGGCGGCGAGATCGGCGTGGACAAGCGCATTCTCGAAGAAATGAAAGACCCGCTGATGCACCTGCTGCGCAACGCCATCGACCACGGTATCGAAGCGCCTGCCGAGCGCGAGCGGCAGGGCAAGCCGCGCGGCGGTATGCTGCGGCTGCAAGCAATGAGGGAAGGTAGCGGCGTGCTGCTGGAAGTGCGTGACGATGGCCGCGGCCTGGATATGGAAGCGATCCGGCAGGCGGCATTGAAGCGCGGGCTGCACGACGAGGCCACGCTCGTCGCCATGACCCCGGTGCAATTGCAGCAACTGATTTTTTTGCCCGGTTTTTCCACCAGCACCTTCGTCACCGAGCTATCCGGGCGCGGCGTTGGGTTGGATGTGGTGCGGGTCAACGTGGAACGTCTCAAGGGCGACATCCGCATCGAGTCATCACCGCAGCGGGGCACGGCGATGCAGGTGCGCCTGCCGCTGAGCTTGGCTACCACGCGCTTACTGCTGGCCGGCGTGGGCGGTCGTCTGTATGGGTTGCCGATTGAATTCGTGTACACCTCGCGGCGCGTGTGCGAGGAAGATATTTTCACCCTCGAAGGGCGCCCCGCCATTGAGCTGGACGGGCAATCGGTGATCGCGCCACGCCTGGCGGATTTGCTGGAGTTGGCGGATTCTCCCCCTCTCTCCAGCTCTGATCGAACAACTAGCCATTCGACTAAGCCCGCAAGCGGGCAAGTCGCTGGTTATCTCCCACCAGCGGGAGAGAGGGCAATCATCCCCTCTCCCGCGAGCGGGAGAGGGTTAGGGAGAGGGCTGGTGTGCATCGTGCTCCAGGTAGGCGACGAACGCCTGGGGTTGCGGGTGGACGAACTGCTGGACGAAGAAGAGGTGGTCGCCAAACCGCTGGGTGCGCCGCTCACGCGGGTGCGCAATGTTTCCGGCATGGCCATATTGGGCAGCGGGGAGATTTGTGCGGTGCTGAATCCCGCCGATCTGGTGCGCACAGCACACAAACTAACTATTGCGCCGAGCGAGGCCAAACAAGAGCGGGTTGCTGTTGCGACCAAGACCGCCATCCTGCTGGTGGAAGATTCGGCGCTGGTGCGTGCGATGGAAAAACGCATTCTCGAAGAGGCAGGCTACGAAGTGGTCGCCGCCGTGGACGGGGTTGATGCCCTCAATGCGCTCGGTCGCCGCCCCTTCGCCGCAGTGGTATCGGATATCGTGATGCCCAACATGGACGGGCTCACGCTCACCGCCCGCATCCGCCAGGAGCCGCGCTACAAAGACCTGCCGGTGATACTGGTGACCTCCCTTGCCTCCGATGAGGACAAACAGCGCGGGCTGGAGGCGGGCGCTAATGCTTATATTCCCAAACCCTCATTCGACCAGCGCGTGCTGCTGGAAACTTTAAAAAGGCTTATTTGATTGTTGAATAAATTAACTCACGCGGAGGCGCGGAGAACGCGGAGAAATTCAAAACAAGACGGATTCAAGAACCAACCGCAACAGTTAATGTTTGGTATCTGGTTTTTCT
>JAUSDQ010000349.1 GCA_030650525.1 Sulfuricaulis sp. | reverse complement strand
GGCTCGAAAACCACATCCGTCGAAAGCCACTGCAACTCTATCGAATTCGTGTTCGTGTTGATATTCGGCGCTCCGCAGTACCCGACGCCAGCCGCGCCCTGCCACTGGCGCGAGAGTTCCAGCCCAGCGCCCCACACGGCTCCATCCCAAAGCCCGACATCCCAAAAGCTGCCTATAGCCGATGCCGCCGCAAGCGTCGCCGTGGCAGGAGATTGGTCATAGTCCACGTTGATCTGCCCCAGGACGGCAGGCGGACTGGATGCGTAGAACGTCGGGCGCATCATCGTGAAGTGCTTCAACTGCGCCCGTGATCCGAAGTAACTAAACGCCTGCAAGCCTCGGGTCGGAATGGCCTGCCCTGCGTCCGCGTTCGTATCCCATGCCTTGCCGATAAAGTTCGTCCCGCCGAAGTAAAGATTCTCTTCGTACAACTCCAAGCAGTTCGCCAGCCAGCCCGTGAAATTGCACCATGCCCCCGTTACCATGTTCATTACGTATTGCTGCTGATTGGCGTTCGGGCTTATCGGGACGTTGAGGAAAAGGGCGTCTTGCTTCGGAAACGGGATGACACACCAGCCGAAATTCGCGCCGTAGTCCTTAACGGCATTCGAGGTCGCGGTGCTGATCTTGTCTGTTACGGCAACGCGCGGATCGACCCGCGAGGATTGCAAAGCACCGGAGAGCGGCAGCAGGCCGTCCTGCGTGATCAGGAGCACATCGCCCTTGTACTTTACGAAACAGCGACGGCCCACGGGAGAGCCGATCCAGAACACGCCCACCAGCGCCCACGTAGATGACGATGATGGGTCCGTGCCGCGATACACGAGACAATCGCCATTCGAGGTGATAAAAACAGCCATGTCGTCCACGCCGTAACCGGCGTCCATCGTCCAGGTACACATCGCCATGAGATACCCGCCGTGGGGGCAGAACGCGGACAGGTCGAGTGCGGAGGCCGCCCCTTGTATGGACTGGACAGGGAAATACCACGCCTTCAAGGAATTATTCTCAATGAACCACGGACGATTCTTGTGCAGGCAGACGTTGACTAGGGTTGATGCTGTAACTCCGGTAATCGACGCGCTGCGGTCTACCCAGTTCGTGCCGTCAAAGGTGTAGACGCCATCGGCACCGTTGCACATGATGATGAAGTTTCCGCCGGAGGTGCTGATGTTCACGTACTGCCAGCGCGAATTCGTGAGTCCAGATAGGGCCGCAGCGCCCACCGCGCCGCCTGCGGTCGCGTCGTAAACGCTGCCCCCTGCTATGCCAAACATCTTATTAGTCGTCGCTCCTGAGTACGAGATCACGGTTTCTACCTGCGCTCCGAAGCCCGTAGCGAACTGAGAATAACCGCCGCGCAGGTTGACGCTCGTGGTAGAAGGGAAGAAGTTCGTGAGCAGTACGGCGTCCTTTTCGTCCATGTCCGCGATGCTGTCCCTAGCGTTCCAGCCTTTTGTTGGCGCAGGCAACGATTTTGAAACCGCCCTAGACTTAGCTACCATTTTTAGACGTGGCGGCATTAGTGCCCTATGAGCATCCGTGCAATCGTCATCATTACTTCATCCCCTTCATCCCCCTTGAAGCGATTCAGTGCGCACAAGATAAACCGGCAGTTATCCTGCACATATCCTTTGGAAGGATCGATCTTGTCCAGAGATGGAGAAAAAGCGTTTTGCTTTCCATTTCTGGTGTACTTAAACTCGGCTCCCGTAATCTCGCAGCGACCAGTCCATCTTGCGCGCGCCCATTCCATCGTAAGATCATTTGGAATGCCAGACTCTCTTGCGCGATGACGTGATTTCTGGACAAGCCGAAGAAATGGTTCTCTCGCGTACTTCTCTTTTTCTAGGAGATACCATTTGGATTGATACCGCTTAACCCACGCTTTCTTTCTCGCGTAGTTTCTTTCTCGCAGACCCAAATTAAAGGCATACTGAGTACGGCGCCGAGCGTTCTTATCGTCTGGTGTCATGCTGTACATTTTAGCTTCCAAAACCACTGTCCGGAATTTGGTCCCAGCCGATGAGAATCGAGGCTTGGCGAGGATTCATGGATAGCGTCTGACTTCCGCCATCGTTCGCCTTCGCCATATCTCGCTGCTGCGTGTAGTCGCGGTAGTACGCCGTAGTGTCAAAGCCCTTCACCTCGAAGTACTTGAGCTTTATCAACGCGCGCATGAGCGCATCGGGGAAGATGCACGTATCGGTATCGACGGTGAAGGATTGTTTGGTCGGCGTGAGCAGCGTCGGCGCGGTCGCCAGTACCCAGTACTTGCTGACGTACTCGAAAGACAGGGATTCCGTCGTCCCGAGAGGCGGCCAGATCATGAAGTACCCGCCCATGTAGCTGTAGCGGATGCGCGGGCCGGTTGAGATGTACCCTGACCTTAACCACTCGCGTTGCTGCGGCGTACTCGGCCCCAGCATCTCCCAGTGCTTCGATTTGTCCCAGTGCGTGCGGTCAATCTGCCTGTCGAAGTCCGAGGGCGGCGCAAAGAGGATTTGCGAGAAGGTGAGCGTAACGGCCGTTCCGCTTTCCGTTGCCGCCTGCGCGAGCGTTACCGTCGTGCCGCTTGCCGCCGTGATAAAGCAGTCCTGCGGGATGCCCTCTCCCGTGACCTGAAAATACGTCGGGTTCGTCGTCAAGCCCGTCACAGAGGACATCGCGGTAACGCTCGTGCTGCCGCTCGTCACCGTCCCCGTGTACTCGTAGGTTGTAGCGGTGAAGATGTACTGAATCTGCTGCGCCTGCCAGTCCTTCTCATGCGCCAAGGCGTCCCCCTCGGCGTTGATGAGGGCGAGAATCTGCACGATGTCCTGGTTCGTGTTGCCGACGAGCGTCGTCGGGTCGCCGTACTTCGCCACGCCCATGCCCTGCAGCGTGTTCTGGACGAGCGAGAGGATCGTGCCGTTAGCCACTGCGGGCCTTCAGCGGTGCCGGTTTCTCTGCCTGCGCCGCAAGCGCGGCCTCGATCTTCGCCATGCGCTCCTCGCCTGCCGCCTGCGCTGCCTTCAGGGTCGCAATCTCCGCGTCCTTCTTGTCCATTTCCGCTTTGACCGTCGCCCCCATGCGCTCCCGAAGTGCGAGCCTCGCCGCCTCCCGCAGTCCGTAGCCTCCCATCCCCATCTTCTGGCACTGCGCATCCGAGGCGTTCGCAACCTGCTCGACTACCGAGAAGCGCATGAATTTCAGTTCCCGCACCTGCTCCGGGTTAAGGTGCGTCCATTCCTCGATTTTCCATCCGGGGATTTCCGTAACCGCGCCCTCGACCATGTTGTTCTGAATTTGGAAATAGAGCCACTTATCTGGCCAGCGCCGCTTGTGCGATTCCAGCACCGGGGACTCCATCACGCTCGTATGGTCCCCGGCATTCTGGATGCGCACGTAGGGCATGCGCGCCAAGCGCACGACCTTGCCTGCGGCCTCGGACTTATGCACGTCCTCGGGCTCGTGCCAGTAGAACTCGACGGCAAGCATTGAGTCCGGGTTGACGGGACCGACGAAGGCCGGGTTATTCAGGTCGCTTGCGAGCATGCTATACATGTGGATGTCTCCTTAGAGGTTTAGCCAGAGCACTTTTGCCCTGACGGTCCAGAAACTGACGAACAAGCGCACCGCTTGCGCCCATGCGCTTTCGTAATCCGTGCGGAATCCCCACTCACGCGCCACCCATTGCAGCATCCCATCGCCGTGGAAATGCATCTTTGTCTTGCAACGCTTGATGAGCGGGGTGAGTTTATCCAAGTCGTTTATTTGCAGCGTCATCCAGGGGGCGACCTCGAACACGCGCCCGCCAACCTTGATCGCCATGCGCCGCTCAACCGTCGTCGATTGCCTGATGTGCGTCTCGCCTGCCGCGAATGAGCTATCGCCGCCGTAAACGTGAATCTCTTTGTAGCCCATTGAGATCGCAAGAATCATCGCTCGAGTGACGGCTGCGGAACCGCCTACGACCATCGGTTCCATTTTTCCGTTCTTTTCCAGAATGTCTTGTAAATTTGTATCCCCGGCGGCGTGCCAGACGACGATCTTGCAGCCTTTAAGAATCTCGAACGCGGCGGGAACGCAGCGAGAGGCGACCAAGTAGGTGATCTCCTTGTGCGGGGTAAAGAATTCGAGCGTCAGAGGATCGGCGTCGAAGCAGAACATGTAGGTCGGGGTTATGCCCTTGTCTAAAAGGAACTGGCAGGCGGCGTTGCAAGCGATGATGTCGCCATTGAAGTCTTTCAATTCCTGCCAATTCGCTTTGAGAGAAGGGCCGCTGCCCACTACGGCAACGGCCCCGGACTTCTTGCCGAGGAGATCGTTGAACGGGATGTAATCCAGTCCAATCGAGTGCTCGATATTCCGCGAGATATCCTCGTCGGTGTTAGCGAGCATCGACTGAACTTGCAGAGGACACCAGCGCAAGCCGGGGTCGTTCTGCCGTTCAATACCTATATCTTCGGCTTTACGCATTGCTTTACCGCTGTTCGGCAATACTGCGCGGCCAAGTGACGGTCATCAGCGACAAAACACCAGCCGCAACGTCTGCGGTTTGTACGCTGCTGAGAACATAGAACCCGTACATCGTGCTCCCTACCGCGCCCTCGGACTCACGAATGAGCCGTCCGCTGTTGGCGCTGAGGGCGAAGCCGGTATCCAAGCCCGCCGTCAAAGAGGAGCTAACGAGAACGTACAGCCCCCGACCTCTCGTGGCGACCCATGCGAACTCGCCCTGATTGATCGCGTTCTGTGCGAACCCGAACCACCCGCCGGTTGCATTTGCCGTAAGCATCGCGGGAAGCGCGACCTTCGCCGTACCTGGGCGGTTGATGATGACGACTTTCCCAGTGACGTGCGTCGAAGTAACCTCGACGTATTCCCACGTAGTTCCATCCGTACCCTGGCATTGTGTACCCAGAGCAAAAAGCTGCGTCGTGCCACCGAGGCCAGAGAGATCGACGCCGATCAGACTTGAAGTTGAATTTGCCATCTCTAATTCTCCTTATGCGATCAGCACGCCCGAGAACTGCGGGCCGTTGCTGGTCATGTTGCCGGCGACGCCGAAGAGCTTCACGACGGCATCCTGGTTGACGGACTGACGTTCCCCGCCGATTGGGACGAAATTGCGGTCCCGGTGCGGACGCCAGAAAAGGAAATCGGTGTTCAGCCCCCACATGTGCGCGGCTGTCGCTCCGCTCGTGAGTTGCGAGGAACTTACCGCGCCGGAGACACCGCCGCCCATGACGACCGTAGCCGCCATGCCGCCGCCGTAGAAGGAAAGCTCGGGGCCAAAGCCTGCCCCTGCCTTGCCGTCGCCGGACATCGACTGGATGCGCTGGATGGCCTGCAGCGAGTTGACGTAGAAACCGAAGTACGTCGCATCGCCAATCCAGAGGTCCGGTTTGTTATTGCCCCGGACGCAACGCAGCGCAAGCGTGGTCATGTACGCCTGAATGTTGGCTGACGAAACCGCCGCTCCGCCATCGGTAACGCCCCTGTAGTACTGCGAGCGCCAGAAGTTGTAGGTGCCGCGCGGGATGCCGCCGTAGGTGCCGGTGGTCGGATCGTCAGGAACAGCGAGCGCCAAGCCCGTGATGTTCTTCGACGCGTTCCCCGTACCGTCCTGGTACATGTCGTAGTCCATGCGGTTGAACAACTGGCCTTCGCTGATCTGCATGCGGCCTTCCATCAGGTCGATGAAGGCTTCCTTGCCGCTGTTTTGCAGCATTTCGAGGCCGGACATGGACACTGCGCCAGCGTACTGCTTGATGCCGTACTGCGCGGCGCTGATCGGGCTGTTCGGGGCGATGTTGATGACCTCGTAGCCGCTGTACGAATTGGCGTTGATCGAGGATGGATCGGTGTAGCCGATTTCCTGCAGGATCAGGTTGCCCCCGCTGAAGGGCTTTGAATTACCTTTCGCGCGCATCTTACGGAGCAGCGCGTTGTTGTTTTCCCAGTTGTCGGCCAGATCACGGGACCGCGATTCGATGGTCGTCGTGATGATGTCCGAATAGGAACTGTTGGCAAAAGCCATGTGTTTCTCCTAGATTAGACTCGTCCAGACGCGTGCTGGTCGTATGCTGCCTCCAGCGCCTCGCGTCGTGTGCTGGGCTGCTTCGCTCCTGCGCCATTGGCCGGTGTAGCCGACTTGACGCTGACCGCGTTGCCCTTCGCCGTGGCGACGACCGTGCGCGCCGCAAGCTGACGTGCGGCTTCAGCCGCTTTCGTTTTCGCTTCCTGTTCGGCGGCGAAAAGATCGTCATGCAGGCGCAAAGCCATGCTGTAGGCGCTTGGATAGTCTCGGGCCTTACCGGCTTCTAGCAATAGAGCCATATCGGGCTTGACCGTCTCATAGTGCGGGTACTTCGTTTCGATGTCGCGCGAGAACTCGGCGAATTTCTGCTGCGCGTCGCGCACATCGAGCGCCTTTTGAATGGCGCTATTCATGTCCTGCGGTTGTGCCTGCGCCTGTTGGGCGGGCCGTTGAATGGTTTGCTGCACGAATTGCTGTGCGGCGGTTTGATCGTAAAGAGCCTGTAGCGGTACGCCGTAATCCTGGGCGAGGCGGGCGAACATCTGCAGCTTCGCCTGCCCGTCGCCGGTCGCTAACGCATGGTGCGCGCGCCCGAGGTTCGTGATCCACGCATCGGGCTTTATCCCGTGGGCTTGGAGTGTGGGCAGGAACGGCGCTACGGCATCGAGCAACGGCTTCGCGTTCTCCCACTCCTGCTTGTAGGTCGAGACGCCCTTGAAGTACTGGTCCTCTCGCTCCTTGATGTACGCCTGCTGGCTAGGCGTGAGCGCGTCCCAATCGGCCTCGCGCTCCTTTTTCCACGAGTCTGGGCGCGGGGCCTTGGCAACCGCTGCGACGGCAGGGGCGGCGGCCACGACAGCCGCAGCAGGCGTCCCGGCGGGCTTGATCGTGCCCATGCGGATCGCCCGCTCGCGTGGCGTCTCTTTTGCGAATTTTCCGTCCTCCTCGCGCTTCCTGTCCGGCTTCGCCTCCGCCGGCGCTGGCTCGCCAATCGGTACTTCCGTGGCTGCGGGCTGTACCGTTTCAACCGGCGCGGCCTCTGCCTCCGGTGCTGCTGTGATGCCTGACTCACGGGCCTCGACTTCGCTGACGGCGGATTCGAGGGCTTCGCGGATTGAATTGGCCATGTCGGTGGCTCCAGTTTATGAAATGTCTTACGCGGAGAGGAACGCGATCCAGCGCGTACTCGTGATCTTGCGGCAGAAGCAGGCCGTGTTCGTCGCCAGATTGAAGCCGCTGCCCGCCGCGATGGCGTTGATCTGGTTTGCGGTAGCGTCCGGGTACACGACAACGGTATTCGCGCCGCCGTTGTATACCTCGCAGGAATCGCCGATCTCGCAGGACGGAAGTTGTACGCCGGAGCCGGAGGCAGCGGTGCCGATGACGTTCGTATCGGCCAGCAGATCGAGGGCGTCGCTGATCGTGGTGCCTGCCGCCGTGAGTGCGGTTGCAACCGCGCCGTTTACCGCTTTCGCGTTCCCGGCAGACCAGCCGCCGCGCATGATGTTTTTAGCAAGTGCCATTGTGATGCTCCTTGTGTGCGGCCTTTCGGCCTCTTTTGCTACAGATCCTTCAATGGGTCGGGAATGCCGTTCGTCTGCCAGCGGACCCTGTTCAGGTCTTTCAGCCTTGCTGCGTTGAATTGCTCGTGGGTCATCGCCTGTACTTGAGCGACGAGGAGTTCCTTGCGCCGCTGTGGGGCGGCCTCGGGGAAGGACTTGCGCTGCTTCGTCAGGCCGGGATCGTTGCCGATCTCCTGATAGCCGTGCCTGCGCAAGTGTTCTTTGTGCTTCGAGCGCGAGGTTATCATTTCCCCGGTGATCATGCTTTTGTAGGGCTGGTCGAAATCCGGCACGATCTGCGTGCGCGCCTGCACGGGCGCGTCGCCTTTCTCGTAGGCAACGCCGTCGATGTAGACCCATGAGCGTTTCATGCGCTGAGTACTCCAAAAACGCGCGTAGTGGATACGCACTTGAAAATCACTCCCGTGTTCGTCGCAAGCGTCATCGGCGCGTTCGCCGCAAGCGCGTTGATCTTGAAGCCCGAGGGCGGGTAGACCTTCACTGCATTCGCTCCAGCGTTGAAAACTGATTGCTCGTCTCCCGCAGCAAGGCTTGCGCTGAGAACCACGCCTGCGCCTGCTGCGACAGTTGTAACCTCGCTGCACGCAGCGCCAAGCTCAGTCGCCGTGCCTTGCGTTGTGCCAGCCGCGCTAAGCGCCGTTGCAACGTCCTTGCAGATGGCCTCTGACAAAGGCAACGATAAACCGGCACCGAAGGCTTTCCAGCCGAGCATGGGGTTAGCTCCATACAGTCAGGATTTCCACATCTTCCTCGTCCTCATCGGCTCGTCTGGCCTCGTACTCGCGGCGCAGTTCGGCATGGAAGGCGAGCAGCGCGGCCTGTTGGCGCTCGAGCGCCGCGTAGTCAATGCGCAAGGCCCCAGACTCCATGCGCTCGACGTGCGAGGCGGCCAGCGCCTTGACTTCAAGGGCGACGGGCGAGGGCTCGATCTGCTCCCAGGCGAAGTCCAGCACCTCGCGCAGGCGCTCGCGGGCGCTGCGGAATTCGCTTTCCTTGCGCTTGCGGGCCTCATCGAATCCGTCGTGCGTATCGTCAAGGACAACAACGGGCGCACTCGTTCCAGGCCCCCAGTATCCTGGGCCGTAGTAGCCTGCGCCGAAGTATCCGTGTCCGAACATCTCACGTCAGGTCCAGGGTTACGGCGGTGCGGTTGCCGTCTGTGTCGGTGGTCGCGCTGATCACGTCCTTGGAATCCGCGATGTTGCGATACTTGGGAGCGGTCGGGAGGCCGGATGATTTGCCGAGAATGGCGGCGATGAAGCCGCGCATTGCCTGCACGGCGGTAGTGCTGCCGGTCATTACTTCGGCCCATATCTGGCTTATCCCGGTGCCAGAAACCAGCACGCCATCGGTTCCTGTATCAAGTAGGATCGCTGCGGTATCCACTTTCACCGCAGCCACGTCCGCGCTCACGCTCGCCCCTGCCGGTGCGCCAAGTCTGGTGAAGGCGGCGGATGCGTTGAGAGTGAACTCCCAAATCGCCTCTCCAACTACCGAAGTGCCGCCTACTGTTCCTGTTTTCATCATCAGGCTGTACGACTTTCCAGCCTCGAAACCGTTGGCAGAGGTCGCCGTGATCGTAGCCAAGTGATACCCGTTGATGCTGGCGAAATTCTGTGTGAATACCAGCTTGCCCGCGCCCTCAACGATTGGCGTCGTATTGTCGTTCTCATAGATTTCAAGCGTGGGCGAACCTGCCATAGCACCTACAACGCCAGTCGCAAATGCTCGCGTTGAGAATTTATGGTAGATCGTCTCGCCAAGCGTGAAGTCGCTCATGCAACGAGTCCCCCGTGGCCTGCGAGTCTCATGCCTCCGCCGAATCCGCTTATGTCGCTGATCCTCACTGCGCAAGGATTAAGAAGCGTAGTGTTCGCCGCGCCGTAATTACCGGAGCCTGTATTGCGAGTTGTACCTCCAATCGTTGTTCCTGCTGGCCCAACGAACGCCCTCGCCGCAGCGGAGCCTAAATTAAGTTGCGCCCATCTAATGTTCCCTGCACCAGTGGCCTTGACAGATACGCAGTAGTCCGTATTGGCAGCAAGGGATACGTCAGAAGCAAGCGTGTAAAAAACGAATGACTCGTTAGCAGCGAGACTCATGTTTTCCGCAGTCAGCGCAATAGGGCCACTGATCATTGAAACCGGCCCCGTAGTCGGTGCAGAAGTAAGATCAAACTGCAAATCGCTTGTCGCGTCCACCAACCGCATCGGAAACGCAATCGCGTCTATCGTGCAGGCCCAAGGAACTTGAAATATCAATCCTTGCTCGTCAGGATTCGTCGCATCCGTCCAAGTGAGGTTGCTGTTTTGACCGGGTAAGGCTCCTTCAAGAGTGCCAATGGTGCCGTCAGAGAACGTAATTTCTATCGCCAATGGAGGAAGGGCTTGTCCCACTGGCGCGCCAGAGATATTTGAAACATACCCAGGATAGTTGAAACTAGTTCCAGTCATCGCACACCCAACCGGGGAAACCGCATCCGTTCCGGCTTTGGTTGTCATTTCTTGGACAAAGCAAACCTCATCGCCGTGACTTAAAGTGATTGTTCCTGCGGTCGGGACGATGACGTGCCCTGTTGCCGATGTTGTAGTAAGAGTTGGAGTTGTTGGCGCAGCCGTGGTTATAACTGCTCTCGCATATCCAGCAGTAGCCCACGCCGCATCTGGGCGTACCGGAAAACCTGTGGTTTTATCAATACCACGAAAGCCAACGGTATAAACTGACCCGGCGTTATCAAACACGGGGGCCGCAGCTACGTTAAATCGAATCGAACTCGAACCCGTCGTATCTAGAGTTTTATTTGTTGCCTTACCAGCAATTCTTATTCTCCCTACAGAAGCCGCGTACTCTCCTGTTGCGTCTAGAGAAACACTAGAAGCAAAGAAAAAAGGAAATCCACCGTAAGGCCACCAAAAACCTGAGTCCCAACTCATACCGTCACCGTCACGCCAGCCTGCAACAAGGTACGGGCCTGATTCAATGTCCGCCCCTTCTTCGCCATCTTGCAGATAATCTTGAGAAAAGCCTCTACGTCAGAGGCTTCAATTGGATCAGTGAGTGAGGAAAGATCAAGTGTGCGCGTCAGCACTGCATCCCCGCTCACGGTAAACGTGAGATGCCCGCCACCGGAGCAGATCGAGGTAAGCCTTACCGTGACGGCGCTCATTGGACTGACTCCACGCCCTCGGCGCGTCCGGTCTGCGGATTACGCACGATGCGCTTCTTCGCGCCTATTGCCTTGACTAGCGCGGCGAGCGCCTCTGAGGTTTCCCTGTTCTGCTTGGACACTTCGGCAACGAGGTTCTGCAGCGCCTCGTCGCGCCCCTTCGTGTCCTTGTCCGTCTTATCGAGCGTCTTTTGAGCGTGCGTTGCGCGTTCCTCATCGAAGCTCGCGCGTTCCTGTTTGATCTTGATGCCCTGCTCGGCCTGCTGCTTTTCCTGATCTGCAGACTTGCGCTTATGCTCGATGTCGGCTTGCGCAATCGTGCGCCCCTGCTCGTCTATCTGCCCTTGCACATCGGCCCGCGCCTTCGCAAGCTCCTGTTCCGCGCCGAACTTCATCTCGCGTATGTCCAGGTCCGCAGCGCGCTTCGTAAGCCCGATCTCCTTCGTCGCGTTCTCCTGCGCGACCTGGGCCTTGGCCTGCATCATCGCCTGCTCCTGCATCGCCTTCGGATCGGGCGGGGTCTGATTGCCCTGCGCTTTCAGTTGATCGAGCGCTGCATCGAACGTCCCCTCGATCTGCTTGCCGGCCTTGAAGGCGGCGATGCCGAACTTTCCGACCTCGATCAGCAAGGGGGCCATTTGCGGGGCCACAGCGCCTACTTGCGAAGCCTTCTCCAGATACGTCCCGAAGGCGGTCAAGAACTCCATGCGGTCCTTCTTCTCCTGCGCCTCGTTCATCTGGATCATCGAATCCGATGCGACCTCGATGCGGAACGAACGCAGCGGGTTCGGAGACTCGGCCTTCGGGTCTTGCATCCGCTCCATGCCGACAAGGAGCGAGAGGGCCTGCGGCACGGCCTGTTGATCCTCGGGGCTCAACTGCTCGGCGGCGCTAATAGCGATCAACGTCTGCGGGGCGAACTTCGAGCACATGACCTGCGCTTTCAACTGCAGCACATCCGTTGCGTAGCGCGCGACATCGGCCTGCATCGCCCGCAACCTCATGCTCGCGTACTGGCCCTTCAACTCCTGCGCCCCCAGCGTTTCGTTAGGATCGCTTGCGCCGCGAACGATATCCGAGATGCCCATGATCTCGTAGACCTGCGCCTTCACGTTCTCGGCGGCGAGGTAGGCGACCTCGAGCGCCTTCGCTATCGGTGTCAGATCGAGAACGTCAATCGTTCCCTTCAGGCCGCCTTTTTCAGCGTAAGCGGCATAATTCTTGACGGGCAATAGAGTTCCGTTTTTGCCCTCAGTGAACACGCGCGCTAACTCAGGAATGCTCGCGTCATGTGTTCCCTTGACCTGCAGCATATCCACCAACCCGGCGATGCGATCCGCCAGCGTGTCCAGCGTGATCGCCTGGTCCTGGTACAGCGTGAAGTCCGGCACCGGGACCAGCGTGTCGTTCGTCAGCGTCGCGTACAGCGGCTTCGGGCAGGGGAAGAACTGCTGCAGCTTGAGCGGATCGGGAAGCTCGTCGAGAAACTCCTTCATCGACTTGGAGAACCAGACCGCAATCCCGGCCTCCTTGTCCCATAGCTCGATCACGCACGCCTGCTGCTTCGCGTCGGTCTGCGAGTTCCTGTCCGCGCGCTTCAAGTCCTCGGGCGTCGAGTCGTAAGGGATTTTCTTCGCAATATCCTCCCCGAAGCGCTCCTCGACCGCCGCCTCGCTCATGTACACCTTGCGCCATACGCAGGTAACTTCCTCCCACGTCCTCGCTACCGAGTGCCCGAAATCCTTCCAATGCACGTAATCCACGGGCGCGCACTCGTAATCAAGCTGTTCCTCCGGCGCTGCTGCCTCCACGTCCTCCGTAACCTGCGCCTCTGGCGGGACACCGGGCTTGAAATGCGGCTCGTAGCGTACCCAGCACGTCCCACGGCCCCCGAGGAATCGGTCATGCACGTCCTGCGTCATCGTCTCCCGATAGTCTGGGTAGTGCTGGACCTCGAACTCCAGGCCCCGCTCAAGGATCAGGGCCGCAACCCTGCCAACGGGGTCTTGATCGCGGAAGCGGCGCGAGACATCTGGCTGCGGCACCTTCGCAAAGGTCGCAGGGACGAGAATCTGCACGTTCGACCAGAGGATATTGAACTTCGAGCCACCATCGGTGCGCGTGTTGTCGCGTCCCTCGTCGCGGTAGCGCTTGAGGATTTTCCGGTTGCGCTCCTCCCACTTCTTGAACTCGCGCTCGTACTTCGCTATGGCGTCGAGATACCCCTGAAGCCGCGTGGCCTCCTCAACCTGCGCCTTTGTCGGTGGCTTTGCCACGCTAGCCGGCGGCGAAGAACAGCGTCACGTTCAGCGTGTTGGCGATCGTCACGTAACACCCCGCCGTGCAATAGGCCGGAAACCTGTGAAAGCCTATCGCTGGCGTGATCGTTCCCGAAAGGGCTGTCCCAGCTGCGCCTGAGCCGTTGCCGATGACGATTGTCCCTGTGCTGGTGCTGTTCACGTAGAAGCCGAGCAGCGTGCCGGGGACAAGGGAGACGCTCCCGGTGTCTGTGCGATTTACGGGCGTGCCTGATTCTTGCGAAATCATCTTAGATTCTCCTCGGTTGTGGCGCGCTCAGTTTCCATAGATCGTCAAGCGTCGCCGTGTTCGCCTCGCCTACGCCGATGTAGCGCGCAACTTCCGGTTCCTTATCAACGATCACATGCTGCTCCATGACTTGCGCTCCGTAGCTGTATCCGTCACCGTCGTGTGATGCCCAGTTGTGGTCTGGCTCCTTACTGAACTCCTTGCGCTCCTCGTCGTACACGTAGCTCCAGGCTGACAGTCCGTCGCGCCCCTTTGTTGTCTTTGTATCGTGGAACGATGTCTTGCGAATGACGCGGCGCGCGGCGTTGATGCGGTCTGATTTGGAAGATTCTGGGACAATCCCGACAAGAGCCGCGCCGTACTTGGCAAGGAATATCTCGACAGCGCTGTGCTTGGCGGCGAACGTCTTTGCGCGTGCGTCGTGCGGAAGCCATATCTTGCCGAGCTTGTACTCGTTTTCCTCAATGCGCTTTTGCAGCCTGTCACACCATTCGTCAGCGTCAAGACCTGAATCCCTGTCATGGTCAACGATGCGAAAGCCATCGACGCACGGCTGCCAAAACCACCACGTTGAAGCATCTCGCCTGCCAATGTCTGAGCTGATTTCAATGGGCGCTCCCAGCGGGTCGTACTCGTGCTTGTCCGCTATGCGCCCCTCGCGCTCCGCGACTATCAGCGAACGCCCGAGGATCGCGCCGATATTCGCGGCATCGAATGAAACAAGATATTCCTGATCGAACACACTGCGGCCATATTCCTCTCCGTAGGTCTCGATCAACTGCTCTAGGATTCGATCTAATTGCGCTTGCGTGAATACGAGCGTTTTCGCCGCGCTCAATATCTCCCCAAACGATTCCTTGCTCGCCATCGCACCCTTGACTGATCGGAAGGCATGATTCTTCCCGCGAGGCGTACCGTTGAAGATCGCCCAGCCGCCGTTCTCTTCGAGGATCGGCATCAGGTACGCCCACGAGGCCGGGTCGCATAGCGGCCATTCCGAAAACACGAGGCCCACTGGCGGCGAGCCGAGAAGCGAGTTGAAATTGTCCGAGCCAACGACTTGCCACGTCCCGCCGTAGGAAAAGCGGATTAGCATCTCCTGATTCAGAGTGGCCGAGCGCAATGCAATCGGAAACGCCTCGTCTATTCTCTTCTTTCCGGTGTGCGGATTGATCGCCTCCCAGATCGCCTTGCGCGCTTGGTTGGCCTGGGGCAGCATGTGCCAATAGTTGCCAACGCGCTCGTGTGCTGCAACTGCGGTGCGGTGCAGGCAAAGATCGTCCTTGCCAGCGCGCCGATGCCAGATCAACTCCGCGTGTCTGCCGCCCTGCTCCAGGTATTTCCAGGCGCGTAACTGGTAGCCGCGCGGTTCCCATGCGTTAGGGAGTCTTATCCGCAAAGCGGACGATCTCCACGATCACAGGTCCATCGTTTGCGCCTACGATGGCTTGCGTGGCTTTACCGTCAGTGCGATCAGCCAGGTCTGCGAATCCTGCGATGCTCGGGCCTCGCTTCTCAGTCCCCACCGTCATGTCCTCGATTGTGTCGAGGTACACCTCGGCGAGCCGATCCAATTCTTCAATGCCTGCGGCCTTGCTTCGCTTTTCCAAGGCGCGGTCAACAGCCTGCATCCAACGCTTTGCTTTGATGGCGTTCTGGTTGCCAAGCGGAGCGCCCATTGAATCAAAGTTATCGCATTGAAATAAAAAAGCCGCGCGGCATTGGGACCGGGGCATCTCGCGCGGAGGAGGAGGGCGATCGAGATTTCGGCAAGCCGCAGGGCATGGGGGAGGATATTGCGCCGAGTTTCGCGGATATGCAAACGTGCCCGAGGGTTCACCGCCCGGAGCGCGGCCCGTAAGAGGCCAAGCGGCGACGGGCGGATACCCGCCAACTGACCTCGCGGTGCGGCATGGAGGCGGGTTTGAATTCAAGGGCTTTTTATAGAATTCAGGGTCAAAACATACCCTACGGTTTGGCCTCTAATCTCTTAACTTCTAACTTCTCCCCCCCGTTTGCATTACATTTCCTATGGAATTGCATTGGAATTGCTATGCAATTGCATTGCTGTTCCTTGTGGTGAATTAGGCCGCTTGCAATAGTTGTTTATTTGCTTTACGCTATCCTTTATGACGGAATACCAGCTACGGCTAGCGGCGGCGCATAGGGGGGAGAAGCGGTACACGGGCAAGCCGTGCGAGCGCCACGCCGGGGGCCAGCGGTACACCTCCAACGGCGCGTGCGTCCACTGCACGGCGGAAAAGGCAGCGGAGCGCGTAACTAGAATCCGCGCACTGCTAAAGCGAAATGCAGGCGCATGATCTGGTGGAAGCGCGATATCGGGGCGTGGCGCGCCAAGACCGCGCACCTCACGCCACTTGAAAAAGGCGTCTACGTTGAATTGCTCGATCACTACTACGCAACCGAAACCCCGCTGCCGCCCGATAGCGCCTCATGCTGGCGCATCGCGGGCGCAAAGAGCGCAATGGAAACGAACGCTGTTGATAAGATTCTCACCACGCTGTTCGAGAAAACACCGGACGGCTTCGTGAACAAACGCGCTGAGGCCGAGATAGCGAAGTACCTCGCGAAGCACGAAAACAAGAGCGTGAGCGCCACCGAAGCATGGGCGAAACGAAAGGCCGCGCGGTGAGAAAAGAAGTCATCGGCAACGCGACGCTGTACCTCGGGGATTGCCTTGAGATATTGCCGACGCTTGCCGCTGAGTCGGTGGACATGGTTTGGACCGACCCGCCATACGGCCACGGCAACGCTGACGGCGACATGTTATCCCGTAGGGCTGAAGCGGTAGGCGACGGCTACGCTACGCAGCTTGAGGCTATCGCAAATGACGGCGGCGAGGACATGCGCAGGGTCGTGGACGGGGCGCTCTCAGAGGCCGCAAGGCTGCTTAAAAAGGACTGCTGCTGCTGCTGCTGCTGCGGCGGCGGCGGCCCCTCCCCTACCTTCGCTTGGGTTGCCGAGCGCATGGACCGAGGCGGCTTGCAGTTCTTCCACTCGGTCATCTGGGACAAGAAGAACCCCGGCATGGGCTGGCGCTATCGCAGGCAGCACGAAATGGTCATGGTGGCGCACCGCAAGGGCGGCAAGTTGGCATGGGCCGACGAGAACATCAAGCAGCCGAACATAATCAGCCTGTCCAAGCCGAAGGAAGGAGAACACCCGAACGAGAAGCCCGTCGCTCTAGTAGAGCGTTTTATCGGCCTGCACACGCTGCGCGGCCATGTGGTAATGGACCCGTTCATGGGATCTGGCACGACCGGCGTTGCCGCGCACCGGCTGGAACGCAAATTCATCGGCATCGAGATAGAGCCGCGCTACTTCGCTATCGCCTGCGAGCGCATAGAGAACGCGCAGCGGCAGGAAAGGCTGTTCGCGTGAGAGACGACATCCCCGCCGCCGCCTGCCGCCTGCTCGCCACGCAGACGGTAAGGACGCACGAGCGGACAGAGCCACGCCACCGCACCGGCCCGCAGCACAGAGGCTACACCGTGCGCGCTGCGGACAAGCGCGGCCCCGCAGGGATCTCCCGCCCCGTGCAGATCGGAAGGCGCACCTTTGAAAGCATCACGAAAGCTAAGGAAGCGATGCACATATCCCCAGCGACGCTGTACGCTATGCTCGATAGTGGCGAGGCGCACTATGTCTAGACGAGCCGCCCGCGTGGACGCTAACCAGTCGAGCATTGTCTCTGCGCTCAGGAAGGCGGGAGCGAGCGTGCAACACCTTCACGGCGTCGGGCAGGATTGCCCTGACCTGTTGGTAGGCTACCGCGCGCAGAACTACGTCATCGAGATCAAGACGCCGAAAGGCAAACTCAAGCCCGGTCAGGCGCTATGGTTCCGCGACTGGCGCGGGCAGGCTTGCGTCGCGCATACCGCCGAGGAAGCGTTGAAATCCATAGGAGCAATCAAGTGATCACGCTGATAGGTGACGGAGGCCATGCCGCAGTCATTCGAGACCTGATCCGTGCCCGTGAGCGCCTGGACAAGACTTTCGAGGCCGATGGCACGATCATCGCCGTTGGCAGCAACCGCGACCGCAAGCGCGAGGCCGAGGAGCGCAAAGGCGAGCGCTTCACCTACCTCGTTCACCCCTCAGCTACTATTGCATCTTCAGCCCTCATCGGCATGGGTACGGTGATCATGGCCGGGGCTATTGTTCAAGCAAGAGCGGTCATCGGTGAACACTGTATTTTGAACACTGGCTGCACCGTGGATCATGACTGCATCGTTCACGACTTCGCCCACATCAGCCCTAACGCCACGCTGTGCGGCGCGGTCGAAGTGGGTGAAGGCGCTTGGGTAGGCGCTGGGGCCGTGGTGATTCAGGGCATGAAAGTAAAGCCCTGGAGCATCCTATCGGCAGGGAGCACGTTGCGATGAATAACTACAGGAGGAAATATGCTTAATGAAAAAACGATAAAGAAATATGGCGATCCGTTCGAGTGGACGCATCCGATTAACCCGAAAACGGGGCAGCGAGAGCAACAGCGTGCGGTGTGGTCATTTGGAGGCTACTACTCGAATCAGATCGACCGTGCGCTGAGAGATGACGACGCAGACGGCTTTATTGACCTCATGCGGGCGGCGGAACTGGATCAGACTTCCACGACTTTAGACGGAATAACAATGTCCCTCTACTGCAAAAAACGAGCCGCCATGAAGTGCAAAGACGCACTCCAAAAGTTGGAGCCGTTTTCGGCCCGATGAATCCCTACGCCGTCACGCGCCAGCTAGAGGACGCCTTGTGCATCTATACCGGCGCACCGTATGCCTGCGCATTAAATAGCTGCACCGCTGCGCTCCTCCTAGCCGTGCAATGGTGCGACCGCCATGAGATAGGCAGGCCCATGACCGGCGTCAATATCCCGCGCCGCACCTATGTCTCGGTCCCTTGCGCGATCAAGCTCGCGGGCTGCTTTCCGACATGGCGCGATGAGGATTGGCGCGGCCAGTACCAGCTGCGCCCGTTCCCCATCATGGACTCCGCTCGCAGGTTTACCTCACACATGTACCGCCCCAATCAGTTCCAGTGCGTATCGTTCGCCGCAGCGAAGATTCTCGGCGCAGAGCAAGGGGGCGCAATCCTCCATGACAACGCCGAGGCCGATGCGTGGTTTCGCCGCATGCGCTTCGACGGGCGTACCGAAGGCGTGGACCCGCTCGAGGATACCTTCGATCTCGTCGCGCACCACTGCATCATGATCCCGAGCATCGCCGCGACGCTGCTCGTCAGGCTGCACCACTTGCCGAAGGTGAACGCCGACCTCCCGCACTACGAGTACCCCGACCTGTCCAAGCACAAGGCGTTCGCGTGAGCAAGATTTTGGTAATAGGCGACGCCATGCGGGACGAATATTGGACCGGCTACGCGCGCCGCCTCTCGCCCGTCGCCCCCGTCCCGGTCATCAGCGTCACGCACCGCGAGGAGCGCCCCGGCGCAGCCGCCAACGTCGCCGCCAATATCGAGGCGATGGGCGTCCCCTGTGAGCGCATTTACGGCGCGGGCGAGCGCATCCGCAAGATCACCGTCACCGCAGGCCAGCACGTCGCGCGCCTGGACTTCGACCACCCGCAGCGCGCAATAGAACCGGATGCCGCCTTCATGGAGGCGCTGGGCCGTTGCGATCTTGTAGTGGCGCTGGACTACGGCAAAGGCTCCCTCGCCAACATCGCCGCGCTCATCGCCGCCGGCCAAGGCAAGCCCTTCCTCATCGACCCGAAGGGGCACGACTACGCCAAGTATCGCGGCGCAGCATTACTCAAGCCGAACCGCGACGAAATGCGCGAACTGGTCGGCGGCTGGGGCGACCGCGAGGAGATGGACTACAAGGCCCGCCAGTTCCTGCACCAAAGCGCCGTAGAGGCCATCCTGCTCACGCAATCCGCCGAGGGCATGACCCTGTATACCCGCACCGAGACGCTGCACGCAGAGGCCACCAATAGCGCCCCCGTGGACGTTAGCGGCGCAGGGGAGGCCGCGCTCAGCGCCTACGCAGCCGCCCGCGCAAAAGGGTACAGCGCGGCGCAGGCGGTGCCATACGCAAGCCGCGCCGCAGGTATCGCCATCAGCAGGCACGGAACAACCGTATGCACGGAAGGAGAAGTCTTTGGACCGCGCTGAACTGATCGCCTTCGAGCGCGATGTCGAAGCGCGCTTCGACGCGGGCGAAATCCACGGCCCCGTCCACCTGAATAGCGACACGCAGGCCGCGCCGCTGATAGAGATATTCCGCGATATCAAGCGCACGGATTGGGTGCTCGGCACCTGGCGCTGCCACATGCACGCGCTGCTGCACGGTGTTCCAGCCGAGCAGGTCATGGGCGCGATCCTCGCGGGCCGCTCGATGATGCTGCACTTCCCCGCGCACCGCTTCATGTCGAGCGCAATCATGGGCGGGATGCTGCCGATAGCCTGCGGCCTCGCGGCGGGCGGCGAGCGCGTGTGGTGCTTCGTCGGCGATATGTGCGCGAGTATAGGAGCGTTCGAGGATGCAGTGAACTTCGGGCATGGCTACCTCAACTTCATCATCGAGGACAATGGGCTAGCTACCAATACACCGACTGACGCAGCATGGGGAACCGCGACAAACGCGATCAAACGATACCGCTACAAGCGCACGACGAACCACTACCAGCCGCTGCCGGGGAAACATGGATTTTAGCCAAGCCGTGAACGACGCCATGCTCATGCTCGCCGCTGATCCGCGCACCGTGTTCGTCGGCCAATCCGTGCGCTACGATGGCGCGGCGATCTACCACTCCCTCGAAGGCGTGCCGATGGAGAAGCGGTTAGAGATGCCCGTGATCGAGGATTTTCAACTCGGCTACTGCACCGGCCTCGCGCTCACCGGAAAGCTACCCGTGTGCATCTACCCGCGCATGGACTTCATGCTGCTCGCCATGAATCAACTCGTCAATCACTTGGACAAGTTACCCGGCTTCGGCTGGCATCCGAAGGTCATCATCCGCTGCCGCGTAGGGCAGAAAAAGCCCCTCGACGCCGGACCTCAACATACGCAGAACCATACCCACGCCTTCCGGCAGATGCTAACGACCGTCGAAGTGCTCGAAGTCTGTAAGCCCGCGCACGTCACCGAAGCCTACAATCTCGCCCTGCAGAACAAACATTCAACTCTCATCGTGGAGAATCCTACCAATGGCTGAACACGGATTACAGGTTGTCGTCAAGTTCCCGCCGGGGATAACCGCAGAGGAACAGGGGCCGGCGCTCCTTGGATTTGAACTGCTACTGCGCGCGATTACCAAACAGGACGTGCGCGTGGTGAAGGATTTGCAGGGCGACGATTCCAAACTGCGCCGCCTGATGACGATCAAAATGCGCGAGGCTCTCTAATGTCAACGGAAACAACGGAACTTATCGGCGGACAGAAAATGGCGCTTGATGGCGTCGAGAACATCGGCTATCACCGAGAGCGCGTTGAAGCATGGGCGCGCGGCGAGCGCATCGCGCCGATCTTCATGGACATCGCTTGGACGCGCGCTTGTCAAGCCGCCTGCCATTTCTGCTACGCGCAGGCGCAAGCAAGCGAAGGCGGCAAGATTACCCGCGAGCACGCCATGCACTTCCTTGAGGATGCCGCCGAGATTGGCGTTCTGGCGATGAGCTATATCAGCGACGGCGAATCGACAATGGTTCCTTGGTATGCCGACGCGGTAGAGAAGGCGTCAGCGCTCGGGATCGGCGTCAGCGCCGGGACGAACGGCATTGCGCTGCCGCCCGAAGTCCTGGAGCGCGTCCTGCCGCACCTGATTTCGCTTCGCGTCAATTTCAGCGCAGGAGAAAAGAAACGCTACGCGGAAATCATGGGCCTCAAGCAAGCCGTTTACGACATCGTGATCGGAAATATCCGCAACGCCGTCAGGTTGGTGCGCGATAACAAATGGCCGTGCATCGTGAACATGAACCTCGTCTGCGACCCGAAGGACGCCGACCAGTTGCTCCCATTCGCACGCTTGGCGAAGGACTTGGGCGTTCACTACGCAATCATCAAGCACTGCGCCGTGGACCCGGACGGCGTTCTTGACGTAGATTACAAGGGCTACGGGGAAATAGAGGGGATTCTCATGGAATGTGAGTCTCACTCCAACGCAGACACTAAAATCATCGTGAAGTGGAGCAAGATTCAGCACGGCGGCGAGCGGCAGTACTCGACCTGCCTCGGGCCTCCCTTTGCCTTGCAGATGTCGGGCAACGGGCTTATCGCCCCATGCGGCCCGCTGTTCAATGAGAAATACAAGGCGTTCCACGTCGGCAATATCACGACGCAGCGGTTCAAGGATATGTTCCATTCCGAGCGCTACTGGGAGGTCATGCGCTACATCGCATCCGAGCGATTCGACCCGCGCAAACGCTGCCCAAGCGACTGTATGCAGAACAAGACGAATGACTGGCTCTGGCGCTATCTGGATGGCAAGGTGACGTTTCCAATCACGCCAGCGCCCGCGAACGCGAATTTCCTCGCATGACCGTTGCCCTCACCCACGGCGTTTTCGATCTGCTGCACGCCGGGCACATGGAGCACTTGAGGCAGTGCAAATTCGTCTCTGATCGCCTGATCGTGTCCGTGGTGGCGGACAGGTTCGTGAGCAAGAAATTCATTATTCAGGACGAGCGCACGCGGATGTTCCAGGTATCAATGGTCAAGGGCGTGGATGAAGTTGTGCTCTGCGATGCCGCCGGCCCGTGGAACTTGCTGCGCTCAATCAAGCCCGACATCTACATCAGGAAGGACGAGTACGCGGCGCAGCCGCAACCGGAGTATGCAGTGGCGAAGGAACTCGGCATCAAGTGTCTTTTCACGAAAACCGTTCCGCCGCATACAAAGGAAATCGTGCAGCGTATTTGGAGTTTCAAGGATGATTAAATTCTGCACGCGCTGCGTCATTTCCTCGATGCGCCCGCGCATCGCGTTCGATGCCGATGGCGTCTGCTCGGCCTGCCGCTTTGCCGAGGCGAAGGCGGCTACGGACTGGACGGCGCGCGAGGCGGAACTGAAGCGCCTCTGCGACTGGCACCGCTCGAATAACGGCAGCTTCGATGTCGTCGTGCCGGTGAGCGGCGGCAAGGACGGGGGCTTCGTCGCGCATCAACTGCGCACCGTGTACGGCATGACGCCGCTATGCGTAACCTGGGCACCGCTGCTGCCCACAGATATAGGGAGGCAGAACCTAGATGCTTTCGTTGCGCACGGTTTTGACGTTATACAAGGCAGGCCGAACGGTGAAACTACGCGGGCGCTTACAAAGCTCGCCTTCGAGCACATGGGCGACCCGTTCCTCCCTTTCATATACGGACAGACGAATTTTCCATTGCAGATGGCCGTCCGGTATCAAATACCGCTGATCATGTACGGCGAGGATGGGGAAGCGGAGTACGGCGGCGCGGTCAAGGAACCACGCGCACAGCGGAAAATAGAGGATCACGATGAGCAGTACTTCTCGGGCAAACCCCCATCGTTCTGGACTGAACATGGACTCGATCTACGCCAGCTTAAACCGTTCCAAGCGCCGCCCTACAGGGAGATCAAAGCCAATGGCACGCAAATCCACTTCTTCGGCTATTACAAGCCGTGGGACCCGCAGGAGAACTTCTACCACTGCGCTGAGCATACGGGTTTTAGTCCTAATCCCGAACGCACGGAAGGCACGTACTCAAAATACGCAAGTCTCGATGACCGGCTCGACGGGCTCCACTACTACTTGGCATATATCAAGTTCGGCATTGGCCGCTGTACTTCGGACTCTGCTCATGAAATCCGAGACGGCAAGATCACGCGCGAGGAAGGCGTAGCCCTCGTCCACAAGTTCGACGGCGAGTTTCCAGTCAAGCATTATCAGGACGCACTCGACTACATGGGCCTTTCACATACGGAGGCCGCGCGCATCATTGACTCTTGGCGCTCGCCAGAAGTGTGGGATGGATTTAGGCTTCGCGCGAGGGTCGAATGACCGACCTTGAGATAACGCGGCTGTGCGCTGCGGCTGTTGGCGAGACGTGGCGCAGTGATCTGAACGACGATTTTCTGTATGAAGATTCTGAAGGCTCGCTACGGTCTTACACGCCCCTCCACGACGACGCGCAGGCGATGGCGCTGGTGAAAAAGATGAGCATTCAGATTCATCATCATGGCTACGCAGGCGGAAAGGCAAGTCTTACAACGGTTAGTGGGCGCATGAAACTGGATGACCATCCAACCAAAGTATGCGGAACCGACCTCAACCGCGCAATCTGCGAGTGCGTCGCCAAGATGCAGGCCGCGAAGTGAATAGCGTCCTGATAACCGGCGGCACCGGGAGCCTTGGCCGCGCCGTAGCTGGGGCGCTTAACTGCGAGCGCATCTGCATCTACTCGCGCGACGAGTACAAGCAGGCCGAGATGCGCCGGGAGTTCGCGGGCGACCGCTTCCGCTGGTTCATTGGCGACGTGCGCGACCGCACGCGCCTGCGCAGGGCGCTGCAGGGCGTGGATACCGTGATCCATTGCGCGGCGCTGAAGCGCGTGGAAACCGGCACGTATGACGCGAGCGAGCTGGTCAAGACGAACGTGCTCGGCACGCTCAACCTGATCGAAGCCGCGACCGATGCTGGCGTTGAGCGCGTGCTCGCGGTATCGACCGACAAGGCGTATCAGCCCGTGTCGGCTTACGGGGCATCTAAGCTGCTCATGGAGAAGGTCGTCTTGGCGGCGAACAACGCGCGGGGCGATCACGGGCCGCTCTACGCCTGCGTGCGCCTCGGGAACTTCGCCGGCAGCAGGGGAAGCGTGATCCCGATCTGGCGCGCTGCGAAGGGGCCGATAGAGGTAAGCGACCCGGACTGCACGCGCTACTGGATCACAGCAGAGGAGGCGAGTGCGTTCGTCATCGGAGCCGCCTGCAAGATGCGCGGCGGAGAACTATTCGAGCCGCAGATGGACGCCTACCGGCTTGGCGATCTGGTCGAGGCGATGGGCGTGCGCGAGTTCCTTGTCACTGGCCTCGGGCCGGAGGAGCGTCTGCACGAGTACAGCGGTGGCGGATCATCGGAAACCTCGCCGCGCATGAGCATCCAGGCGCTACGCGATGCGCTCGCCAAGCTATGAAGTTCCTGCGCCTCTTGCTGGTCCCCTTCGCTCTGCTGGTCGTTGCTGCCGCGCGCCTTGGGCTTCCTCTGCGCTTCGGCATGATCTGGTCCGGGCGCATGGGGCACATGGCGGGCAACATGGAGTGCTATCTGTGCGAGCGTGCGGCGGGATTGTCCAAGGGCTGGGATTTCTGGTTCCACTCAGGCGAGCCCTGTAGCGCGCAACTGGACAAGATGCTGCGGCGCGTGGTGCGCGTGGACCCGACGCCCTTCGCCCGCGTCTGCGCGCTGGTCAATGAACTGTTCCCCGGAGCGGCGGCGCACCAGATCGACACCGCGCAGGTAGATCGGGACGTGCATAACCTGTTCGAGAAGCACCCGCCGCAGTTGAGCTTCACGCGGGCGGAGGAGGCGCGCGGCGAGGCGGGGCTGCGCGCTTTGGGTATTCCTGCAGGCGCGAAGTGGGTCTATCTCGTCGTGCGCGACTCTGCCAAGCACCCGCACCTTCCCTATCATTCCTACAGGAATTGCGACGTTGCGTCCTTCGAGCAGGCGGCGCTCGCGCTGGCAGAGCGCGGATACTACGTCGTGAGGGACGGCAGGCAGGTTGCGAAGCCGCTAGGTATCATCCACCCGCGCATCATCGACTTCGCCATGCGAGCGCCGTATGACGATTTCATGTCGATATATCTGGGAGCGAAGTGTACGTTCTGCGTTTCCACGGGCACCGGCCCGGACGCCATTCCGCTGCTCTTTCGCCGCCCCGTCTGCTACGTGAACTACGTTCCGCTCGAATACCTGCAGACGTACCATCGCGGCTCCCTTGCTATCTGGAAGCACCACGAGAAGGACGGCAAGCGCATGACGCTCGCTGAGATTTACGAGTCCAAGTGCGGGCACTTCATGCGCGCGGAGGAATTCGCTGAGGCCGGAATTACGCTCGTAGACAACACGCCGGAGGAGATCACGGCGGCGGCGCTGGAAATGGCGGACGGGCTTTCGAGCGACGATCAAAGTGCGTTCTGGGACGCCTTCCCGCGCGGCAATAGCGCCTATAACGACCGCCCACTGCACGGCGAGATTCGGATGCGCATCGGGCGCGAGTTCCTGAAAGGCTACCAATGAAAGTAACCATCGTGACCGGGAGCCGCGCCGACTTCGGCCTGCTCGCATGGCCGATCAAGACGATGCAGGAGGATGCCTTCTTCGAGGGCCAGATTCACAAGATATGGGGCGCTACCTTTGATCAAGCCTTCCGCTCCTGCACGGACTTATTCACCGCCGAGCGCCCGGACCTAATGCTGTGCCTTGGCGACCGATACGAGATACTGGCCGCAGCGACGGCGGCGCACTTGCTCAGAGTTCCGATTGCACACATAGGAGGAGGCGATGTTACGGAAGGCTCTTACGATGACGCTATGCGCGACTGCATTAGCCGGATGGCTAGCGTTCATTTTTTATGTTCGACATCTGCTATGGCTCGCCTGTCCCACATGGGATTACGGAATGTGCATTTGGTCGGCAATCCTGGGATAGATTACATCAGACATGCAGACTGGAAGAAGGAAAGACCGATAGCCGAGCCTTACGTCGTGGTCGCCTATTACCCGGAGACCATTGACGGGAACTTTGATCTTCCTTCCGTGGATATGGCTATTGCTGGGCGCAAGGCGGTATGGATAAAACCGAATCCTGACCGTGGCTCAGAGTTCAGCCCAGCGATGGAAACTTACCCGCACGCCGAGTTCCTGAACCTGCTCGCGCACTGTGAGGAATTTATTGGCAACAGCAGCGCCATGCTCTACGAAGCGCCGGAGCTTGGCATCAAGACGAAAATGATCGGCAAGCGGCAAAAGGGGCGCACTATCCCGTTCGGGGACGGGAACGCGAGCGCCCGCATGGTCAACATCCTCAAGCACTGCGCTCTGTGAGAGTCCTAGTTGCCTGCGAGTTCAGCGGCATAGTTCGGGATGCCTTTGCTGCGCTTGGGCACGACGCTTGGTCCTGCGACTTGCTGCCTACCGAGCAATTCTTCGGGAATCACGAACAACGTGATGTTCTGGAAATGCTTGACCGTGGGTGGGACTTAATGATCGCCCACCCCCCATGCACGGCCCTGTGTGTTTCTGGAGCGCGTTGGTTCAAAGACAAGAAATTTGAACAGGCCCACGCGATAGCATTTTTCATGGCGCTTGTAAAAGCCCCGATTGAGCGAATCGCCGTTGAGAATCCCATAGGGATCATGTCCACGCGCTACCGCAGGCCGGATCAGATTGTCCAGCCTTGGCAGTTTGGGCACGGTGAAACGAAAGCTACCTGTCTTTGGCTCAAGGGGCTACCGCCGCTAAAACCGACAAATATTGTAGATGGGCGCGTACCTCGCGTTCACCTTGTGCCACCAGGGACGGATCGCTGGAAGCTGCGGAGCCGCACCTACCAAGGAATCGCCGACGCGATGGCCGCTCAATGGGGCGCGCTGTGACCTTCGTCATTGCCGAGGCTGGCGTGAACCACAATGGCGACGTAGGCCAAGCCGTGCTGCTCGCCAACGCTGCGAAGGAGGCGGGCGCGGATGCGGTCAAGTTCCAGATGTTCAACTCCCTCCGCCTATGGGGAGACGACCGGATAGCGCACCTCGAATTGTCCAGTTGGGAGATGATTGATCTTTACCAGCATTGCAAGGCCATTGGGATCGAGTTCATGGCTACGCCCTTCGGGGTGCCAGAGGTCGCGTTCCTGCGCCCGCTGGTCAAGCGCTGGAAGGTCGCCTCGGGCTGCCTGACCCGCTTCGACATGCTCTCCGCTGTACGCGCCACGGGCCTCCCGGTGATCATGTCCACCGGCATGGCCGACATGGACCGCATCCAAGCCGCCGTGGACGCCCTCGGAGCGCCTACCCTGCTGCATTGCACAAGTGCCTATCCATGCCCGACTAGCGAAGTCAACCTTTCCGCAATGGACGCGCTACGGGCGCGCTGGGGCGCTTCCTGCGCGGTCGGGTACTCGGACCATACCGCTGGCATCGTGATCGCGCTGGCAGCCGTGGCTCGGGGCGCTACCGTGCTTGAGAAGCACCTAACCATGGACCGCGCGCAGGAGGGGCCGGATCACAAGGCGAGCATCGAGCCGAACGATTTCCGCATCATGGTCGAGGCGATCCGAACGATAGAGCAGGCGATCGGCAGGCCGGAGAAGCGCCGGCAGGAAAGCGAAGCAGCTAACGAGAGGGCATGGTATGGCGATCAACGGTAAAACGGTCCTAGCGGTCGTGCCGGCCAGATCAGGCTCGAAACGCTGCCCCGGCAAGAATTTCAAGCTGTACCGTGGCAAGTCCCTCGTCGGCTGGGCGCTAGAAGCGGCGAAGGCGAGCCGGTACATCGACACGGTGAAGCTGTCCCTAGACGCCGACCGCCCCCCGGAGCTTTGCACGGACGACGCCACTTGCGAGGATGTGCTTCGATACCACGCCGCGCAGACGCCGCACGACTGGCTGGTGTTGCTGCAACCTACGTCGCCGAATCGCACCGCGGCAGACATAGACGCCTGCATTGAGCGCGCGCAGCTTGGCAACGGCTGCATCTCCACGTTCCACGGCAAGACGAACGGGGCCGTTTACGTTGCCACGGCGGATTGGCTTGCCGAGCACGAGTTTTCGCACATGGGGCTGCTCAAGTACGAGATGGAGGAAAGCCACTCGCTCGATATCAACGAGCCGGAAGATTTTGAGAAATGACCCTGCGTAGGCCGCGCCTGATCCCGCGCCTTGCGGTGAAGGGCTCGAACGTGATCGTGACCGTGAACCTCGAAGGGCTGCGCGTGGTCGGCAAGCCCGCAGACCTAGCCCGCAGGTATGCGCAGGACGCGGACGAGCTTTTGTACCTCGATTCAGTGGCGAGCCTGTACGGGCGCAATCAGCTAACCTCGCTATTGGAGGAAACGACCGATGACACGTTTATCCCGATCACGGTGGGCGGCGGCATTAAAAGCCGAGCGGACGCTAAAAGGCTCTTTGACGCCGGGGCAGACAAGATCGCTCTTAACACTGCTGCGATTCTTAGGCCCGAGAGCATTCGAGATATTTCTGGTTATTACGGCTCCCAAGCTGTTGTCGTCAGCATCGAAGCCAAGCGCGTCAATGGCGGCTGGGAGGCGTACACGGAGAACGGTCGCCAGCGCACGGGCAAGGATGCCGTTGCGTGGGCGTTCGAGGCCGTGAGGCTCGGCGCTGGCGAGTTGCTGATTACCAGCGTGGACCGCGAAGGCACGCGCCGTGGTTGCGACCTGGACCTGATCCGCGCCATAGCGCCTAACGTCCCTGTGCCCGTGATCGCCTGCGGGGGGATAGGCAGCGTTGAGGACGTGCGGGCGGTGGCCGAGCTAGGCGCCTGCGCGGCGCTATCGAGCGCGCTGCACTCCGGGGCGCTTACCGTGGGCGGGATACGGCAGGAGCTTGACGCCTCCATTCGTCCGGGCGGCGAGCATGTTTTGAGCAATTGCAATGACGGCAAGCAGCTACAAGGTTAGACAATTTAGTCTTTCCTCCCTGTTTTCGAGGAATGACATGATCCACGGTAAATCTGCAAGGGTCTCTATTGAAATCGTCTGCGCCACGATTCACTACAACCCCACAGTAATGGCAACGTCCTTTGGACTTTGCATAAACAGCGTCTTTTGTGCTTCCGTTTATTAAGCTCATCGTTGCATTCTGCCACGATTTGTAGTAAGTTGCCACAAAAGGAGTCCGCATGTCTGGCAGGCAATCCGCATCCGTAGAGAAGGCCGTCAGGGAATATTCCCGCACCCTCGGCAATGTTTACCGCATCGCAGCACGGCATGGCATAGCCGCCTCTAGCCTGTATCGGGCGATCAAGCCCAAGGGCAAAAAGAAGTCTTGACATTGTGGCAAGATGCAATTAGCCTAGCACCATGAAACTACCCGGCACCTTCGGCTCGCTAATCCCTTGGTGGATCATCGCGCTGCTGATCGTGCTGATCGCCGCCTTTCTCTTCACTCTCTGAAAAGGAGTTCCGCATGGCAACCGCAGAAACCACGATTTTCCTCCTCACCACCTTCGACGCCGATGGCAAGGAAGCCGAGCGTCTTGTCAGCGCAGAGTCCGCGCACAAAGCGCGGCAGCATGTCGTCAGGCTCAACAAGGCGAGCGCGGCAGACGTTGCGCGCGTGCTTGG
>JAUSDQ010000322.1 GCA_030650525.1 Sulfuricaulis sp. | reverse complement strand
TAGCATGATCTACCTCTACATTGCCGCAGCCATCGCGTTTATCGCACTGGGCGGGTACGCTAAGATTCAGAACAGCGGCAAACTAGAGGCTCAGGCCGAAGTCTCAGCCTGCAACACGAAGATCGAGGCGCAGAACCTTGCGGTGCAGCAATTGAAGGCGGAAGGGGATCGACGGGTTGCCGCCGCCGGCAAAGGCATCGCTAAGGCTGCTAAGGCTACCGCCAAGGCGCGCAGCGAGGCGGAAAGGCTCAGGGTACTCGCCAGCCAACCAGGTACGGCAGGAAGCTGCCCTGCGGGCGAGGGCGTGGCGGAAGTGCGGGCGGGGCTGAAATGAAAGCGGCCCGGGAATGACCCGAGCCGCTGAACTTCCAATTATCAATTGTATTTAGCTAAAGAGAATTAAGTTGGTTGTTCGCTTACTTCATGGTGGCCTCCTTGTTGGGCGCCGTTTTGGTAAACTCACTCAGTTGAGAGCGTGTCTATGAATCGTTGCATAAAACTCGTGTTTTTGCAAGTCCTGATTGCGCTATCAGGCTGCGCCGCAGCGCCCGTGGCTCAGATACCCGTAGCCGTCCCCTGCGTGCCGGCCAACGCGCCGACCATGCCTTCCGTGACCGAGAACGCCGACCTCGCCAAGCTGGACGACCGCGCTCTGGTGCTGCGTATCGCTTCGGAAAGATTGGACCTACTCTCGTATTCCGTGCAGGCCAGCATGATCGTCGAGGCGTGCCGCTAGTCATCATTCTTCCGATCCTCCTACGCAACCTATCCGGGTCGAGTGAGGCGATGAGGAAGAACGCTCCTACGAAGGCGAGAAGGTAGAGGATCATTTCCCCTCCCCTGAAAGCGCGTCGGCTAAGACGTACTCAAACATCTGCCGCGCTTCGTCGGCGGTGAGTAGATTGGTGCCGATAGGCCAGCCCTTATCTGCGTTCCACTGGTCGGGCTTGCGACCGTCGAAACTTATTCCGCAATCCGGCGCTAAACTCTTTGGCAGCGGCCAACCGAGAAAGCTGTCTACGAGTCGCCTCACAAGATCGGCGCGGTCAGGAGTGGGTGCCGCCTCCTCCAGCACCGCCTCCCTCTGCGCGGATGGTTCGTGGGCGACGAGTCCTTTGATGGCAAGGTCGTGAACCTCATTTACTCTGCGAGTCGCCGCCGCACATTTAAGCGCATCAAAGTGACTCGGGAATCTTTTCTCAGCATCTTCAATAAGACCTAAATTTGCCTCCCTGCTGTCCTCAATCTGCTCTCTCGTCAAGCTCATCCCTTCCTCCCCTCGTCAGTCGCCGCGTAGAGTGGCGTAATCTTGTTCCCGCCAGCAGAGGCTTTGTCAGCAGAGTCCTTATCGCTATAAAATACGCAATTGAAGTGATCCCACCAACCGAACGTCTCTCTTGCGGACTGTGCCTTCCCGAGTTCCGCCCGGCAGCGGGAGAGGAGGGCGGCGGCTTCGGAAAGGTCATCGTCCATTGAGCGGGTAGGCCAACCGTTATTCGCAAGGTTCGCCTCCAACCACTCCCGCAGCCGCTTCTCCACCTCCTCGCACTCACGCAGCAGGGAGGGGGTCATGGTGTTACCTTTTCTCTGTGCTGAATGTGCCAGTCGTGCTCTCCGCAGCTTTCTGGACACGGCACCTTGAACCCTGCCACGCAGTCATGCTGCATTTCACCGCACGGCGCAAGGTCGTCTGTCTCGCAGGCGCACTCCCCATCCTCAGAGTAAAGGCCGTCGTATCCTTGCGCGATGAGTGACTTCTTGACCAGATCAACAACTCTTATTTTCACGTCTGCTCCTTGTCGTTGAGGGCGATTGCGGCGTCGAGTTCTTCGTCAAGGTGCTGCGCCACACTACCCTGCATGAACTTACTGCCTTTGCGGTGTATAACAGGGAAGCTCATGTAGCAACCGTAGGAGTCTCGATTGGCCCCGGTATGGTCCCGCAGCCACCGATACCGCTCCGCGTCTCTCCGCGCAACGGCGAGTGCGGCCTCAAATCGAACACCATCTTCTTCCGCACAACGATGCGCCTCCGCAAGCTCGCGCTCAAGCTGGCGGGCTAAAGTATCCAGTTCGCGCCAATCCTCAATATAGATGGACTGGGCATCAGGATGGTTAATGGGGCACTCTGAATTATCACCAGCGTATGCGGTCTTAGGGAACACTGCATCCGTCCTCGGCGTATCGCTCTGCGGCTTAGCTGCTGGCTTGTCAGTGCGCTGGTTCATGGATTCCCTCGCATCCGTCTCCTTCGTCTCTCCGGTGGCGGCGACGTGGGATGGTGGGGCAGCGTAGAGCGGGTCGCAGGGTAGGGATGACCTTTCCCACACCAAGTTGTCGCCGCCCTTGTGGTGCTCGATGTAGGCGACCGGCGCAGCGAGTGAGGGGGTGGGACGCACCAGTTCGCGGGCCATTCTAAAAGAGTCTGAATCCACGTCACAGCCACTAGAATCGTCAAGTAATACTTTGCATGCCCATTCGATCAGACCGCAGTCGGTGCGTTGGCAGCGCGTTCCACCTGAAAACGGCGGCGTTTTTCCGCACACACCGCACGACACAGCTAGTATGGATTCCCTCGCATCCGCAATCATGATTTTCCGCATTCCTTCATCGTGGGTAGGCATTACAGTCTCCTCGCGGCGTCGGCTACAGATTTTTGATTGCTGCGTCCACAAGATATGCAATAGCGCCCACTGTCCAGCGCACCGAAACAATAGGCGCAACGGTATCCAGCCATCCATCCTTGCGTGAGCTTCCTTTTCTTGGCGGTCATGGTAGCTCCAGCTTCGTGAGGGGATTCATTTGCGCCTCAACGCCTGTACCTTCGTCTTTTGCTCCTCGGCAATCTTCGCCTGCTCTGCGCGAACGCGGCGGAAGCGGATCGTTATGTCCGTCTCTGCGGCCTTGCGGTACGGTTGAGGGTATCGGTCCTGATCGGTGAAACGGATAGGCTTGCTCATTTGTCCCTCTCCGCGAGCATGGCGTCGGCGTAGCAATACGCTCCTCTTGCAGCCTCGGCATTTGCTTCGATAGCCTGTAAGCGCGTTTCGATTGGTCTTGTGAATGGCAGTTTAGAAACGATCCCCTGCAACGCTACCGCCGCGAAGTAGTCGCGCATGGTCATGCCTCCAGAAACTGGCTGCATTGAAAACCATGTCCCTTCGGCATTTGCGCCAATTTGCATGGGCGTAGGAAACGCCGGTCCACCGTCAGGCTTGCTCACATCATTCTCCCGAGTTCTACGGCGAGCGCGAAGGCTGCGGCAAGCAACACGGCGGCGCGAACGCACAGGTCGGCGGTCACGGCGCTTCCTTGCGGCACAGGTCAAAGATTCCTTTCAATGCCTTCGCATCGTCAAGTTCATTATCGAACAGGCGGATGATTTCCAGCGCCATCTGCTGCCGCCCGAGCTTCA
>JAUSDQ010000320.1 GCA_030650525.1 Sulfuricaulis sp. | reverse complement strand
GGCTTGGCGTGCATCAGTCGATAGTCGAGCTTCCTGCCTGAGCTGAGTTTTTGGTCGCGGATGTGATCTTCCACCGCATACAGTTCGCCGATCATATCCAGCCCTTGCGCCGCTGTCTGCGGTTCGGCCCCTTGCGCCTCGAAAAATCCACGGCGTGTATGTGCCCAACATTGAGCGTGGGTCAGCCCAGTCTTGTTCGCGTAGTGAACGTAGGCACTGTAGCCGTCCGAGAGCAAGACGGCAGCCTCGGCGTGCGTAAGACCCAGCGCCTGTTCGATGTGTTCAGCCCGGCGACTCTCGAAGAACGGGAAGCACACTTCGTCCAACTGGCCATAGACGGGCCAGAAGTACGCCGCCTTCAATTTCCCCGGCTTACCTCGCCCAGCCTTGATCGGCGTCTCGTCCATGGCCTTGACGCGCGATGCGCGGATCGAGTCGAACTGCGCATCGTAGATCGGTTCGAGCAGCGCCATGCCTTGCTGGCCAATCTGCGTGAGCCACGGGCGGCTCACCGTGATGCCGTTGTCGCCCAAGCGTTGATGTTGGCGATAAAACGGCAGGTGGTAGGCGAATTTGTCGATCAACAATCCGGCGATGAAACTCACGTCGGCGCGGCTACCCTCGATGACTCCCACCGGCGCACTCGGGCAGACGATCACCTGCGTCGCCTTGAGCTTGATCACCGGGCGCCGATATTTGAGAACGACGGTGCTGCCCGGGCGCTGGGCCAACCGGTAGCTTTCCTTGTGACCGATGACCTCGTAGTCCTGCGGTGCCAGTCCTTCGGCTTCCGGCGCGGTGAGCTCGATCACCTCAATCGGCACCCGCGTCTCGTCAAAGAAGGGAACGCTGTCATCGTCGCTGTCGGGTTTCTTTGTCACCGCCCGGCGCGTATGAGCAGCGACGTGGTGCTCAACCGGTGCGGGCGCCGCGGCGCTTTGCTGCGCGTTGATGGCATCCCCCAGACTCATCTGGCCATCAGCGCCGTCGATGATCCGACGCTCACTCTTTTGGCCAAAGACCTGACGCTTGAACCAGTCCAGTTGATGCTTAAGGGTCTTGACTTCCTCGCGCAGCGTGAACTGCGAACGCACCAGATCGACGATCTGCTGAGGAAGAAAGGCGGTCGCTTTGTCGAGGCTTAGTACACCTGTTTCGATCGCCGAATTCATGCTGCAATTATACCAATTGCATCTGCACTACGGGGATGTTTGTAGCGTTTTTTGACAACTTTCGCTTCGATGCCTTCGAGCAAAAGCTTGAGCCCAGTCCAGTCCATCTCTCGGGTCGTGACCTTATGCCAATCAGACAGGAAACGTCCCTGTTCGAGCCGCTTGGCCCACACGCAAAAACCGGTGCGGTCCCAGTAGAGCACTTTCATCTGCGTCGCGCGCCGGTTGATAAAAACGAACAGGTGACCACTCAAGGGATCCTGCGCGAGCCCCTGGCAAGTCAGGGCGTACAGACCGTCGAACGATTTGCGCATGTCAGTGGGCAAACCATAAACATGCACCCGAACCTGGCCTTCGGGAAAAAACATCAGCTGCGCACCAGATGCAGCACCACACCATCACCAAGGTCAAGTTTGAGATCGAGCCGCAACCCTAACGAGGATCGCGAATTCAGCGCGCCAAGATCAACGAACGATGCCGCGCTCTCCTGAACCACGACATCGCCACGATCCACCACATCGCTCAGCCTGGCTCGCCAGCGGTAGAAGCTCGCTTCACTGAACCCTTCGCTTCGGCAGAACGCCGGGACACCCAATCCGCTGGCGCTAAATTTCGCCAACAACAAACGCCACTCGCCCTGGCCGCGCCGTGCCCTCTTGCCCTTAATGTTTCCCGCCATCGCCTTCGCTCCCGTGGTTGGTTAGTCTCGGGAGGTATTTTCCTCATCGCGCACGCGCCGGCAAGAACGCCGGTGGGTTACCGGTTACGGTGTGCCGGCGCTAAGCCTTGAACGCGAGTCGGGAGCAGCGAAGAAGCTGCGCGCCTACCTGGCGACCTGGTCGCCAGGGGACGCACCGCTCGATCCAGATGCTTTTGCCGACGGCGCATTCGTTTTC
>JAUSDQ010000314.1 GCA_030650525.1 Sulfuricaulis sp. | reverse complement strand
GGCTTGTGTGAGTGAGGTTACTTTGGCCGTGCCGCTCGCCACTCCGAGGTAGGCGGCGCGCGCGAGACGTTCCGTGGCGCGCTGGGCCGCTTCAAAATTCTGTTGCGCGGCGGCATAACGATAGGCCGCCTCATCGGTGCGCGATCTCACCAGCCCGCCCTGAAATATCGGCATGTTTAGCTGAAACCCTAGCACGGTGTCGTCGCTGCGTATGCCCGTTCCGGTCAAGCTGCCGCTATCATCGTTGCGCGTGCGCGAGCCAACGAAATCGAGCGTGGGGTAATGGCCGGCCCGCAGGCGTTTAACTTCCGCGCGCATACTCTCCGCGGTTTCGCGCTTGGCGCGCAGCAGGAAATTCTGCGTCAGGGATTTTTCAACCCAATGATGGATATCCGCCGGCTCTGGCGTAATCAACGGCATGTTCAATCCCACGCGCGCGAGCGCCTCGATCGCGCGGCCGGTAACTTCGCGCAATGCCTCGCGTTTGTCCTGCCATTGATTTTGGGCCTCAATCGCCTGGGCCGCGGCGATTTCAAACCGCGCCCGAGCGTCATGCGCGTCGGTGACAGTGGCCAGGCCCACCTTGAGCCGTCCCTCGGCCGACTCGAGCTGGCGCTGGATCGACAGCTTTTCGGCCTGCGTGAATTCGACGCCGTCCTGGGCCGACAGAAAACCGAAGTACACTTCGGCCACGCGCAGGATCAGCTCCTGTCCGGCGGCGGCGTACTCAGCCTCGGCACGGCGCACTTCGGCCTTCGCCTGTTGGAGACCGGCCAAAACAGCACCGTTATATACCGGCTGAGTCAAATTCAAGGTGTATTGAGTGCTGGAAGACTCGAAATTACCCGTGGGACGGCCGGGTATAAAGCTGTCGGTAATGGTTTCATTGTTGTTGCGGTTGCGTGCCGCCCTGGCATTCAGGGTGGGCATTAGGGCCGCTTGCGCTTGTGGCAATTTTTCACGCCCCGCCAGATAGTTGGACTCCGCGGCGTGGAACTTGGGGTCAAACTGCCGTGCCTGGTTGAACACCTCGATCAGGTCTTCTGCATGCAGATGCATCGGCATGAGCAGCAGCCAGGCGGCCAATACCGGCACGTACCGTCGCGAACAACAAGCGGTTGTCATAGCAACATGAGCACAGAATCGACACAATCAGGAAATTTCTTAGGAGTTCGTTGAAAAACTCTTTTCCC
>JAUSDQ010000307.1 GCA_030650525.1 Sulfuricaulis sp. | reverse complement strand
CGAGGAACTGGGCTTGGACATCGTGCGCCACAAGATCATCGACCACGTGGCCGAGAAGATGCACGTGCGCAAGAGTACGTTGCAGCGCTACCTCCAGGGCAATGCCGGTCTGCTCGAACGCTGGGGTACCGACGAGGCCAGTCTGGTGCTGTTCAAGGTCGAAGAGATCCTCGAGCTGGCGGCCAAGGGCAATGTCATCATCCGCGGCTGGGGCGCTACCCATGTGCTGCACCCGATCCCGCATATCCTGTGCGTGCGCGTCGGCGCGCCGTTCGCGACGCGCCTCAAGTGGCTCATGAATTCGCTCGGCACCGACGACGAGGATATGGTCGCCGAGGAGATCCGTCACAGTGACATGGCGCACCGGGCCAACATGCAGCATCAGTTCGGCGTGACCTGGGGTGAGCCCATGCAATACGACATCACGCTCAACACCGAGCGTCTGTCGGTGGCGACCTGCGTTGCACAAATCAAACTGTTGCTGAAGCGGCCGGAATTCGAGGAAACACCGGAATCACGCGCGAAGCTCGCTAACCTTACGCTCGAGTATCGCGTGCGCGCGGCGCTACGCGCTCACGCCAAGACCGCCGATGTCAAGATTGCGATCGCCGCCGACAACGGCAAGGTGGCGCTCGAGGGAATAGCGATCAGTGGCGACGAGCGTCACGCCATTGTCGAGGTCGTTGCGCATGTTCCCGGGGTGAAAGGCGTGGACAACAAACTCAAGACCATGAAGGACACCAAGATGTTCCCGTCGTCCAAGACCTAGGAATCCCTGAACAAGTACCGTTCGCCCTCGACTCACTGCATTTCTCATCCACCCTTATCCGTCGTCGGCGGGATATACTGAACCGGCCAAGGCTAATACTCGACCCCAGCCGCTTGAAGATCGGTGGCAAGATAGTTCAATATATCGAAATGATTCGACTGGCTAAAACATTGGACGCCTGGGGAACCCCTGGTTTCAAGGACATCCTCAAAAGGGAAATTGAACAGATGGATGCCGGACAACTTCCTTTGCAACAGGGGTTATCGACCGGCAGCTATGCCATCGACGGCAATCTCAATGCGATGATCATCGGTGTTTCCGAGGCAGCAGGTTTCATACGTGTAACAGCCGGTATTTTTTATTCAGGGATTATCGCCGGTTGCAGTTGTGCCGACGACCCCACGCCCGTCAATGAGGAAAGTGAGTACTGCGTAGTGCAATTGGAAATCAATAAACTGACGGCTGAGACGACGGTAGCCCTGCTGACGGAATAAGGAAAATTTGACCCCGATTCATTATGGTTGCGGTAAAGACAGAATAGCGAGGACACAAGCATGGGCGCACAGTGGAAAACAAAAAACAAAGAAACGGCGGCCAACGCCAAGGGCCGCATTTTTACCAAGCTATCCAAGGAGATCATGGTCGCCGCGCGCGGCGGCGCCGATCCAGATATAAATTCGCATTTGCGTCTGGCTATTGAGCAGGCAAAGAAGGCGTCCATGCCACGGGACACCATCGAGCGCGCTATCAAAAAGGGCGCCGGTCTGGTCGACGCCGGGGTTAGCTATGAGAAGCTTACCTACGAGGGTTTTGCACCGCACCGGGTTCCCGTGATCGTCGAGTGCCTGACGGACAACGTGAACCGCACCGTCACCAACATTCGCATCTTGTTTCGCAAGGGGCAGCTGGGCACCTCGGGTTCAGTCTCCTGGGATTTTGACTATCTCGGGATGATTGAAGCCACCCCGGAATCCGCCGAAGCGGACGCAGAACTTGCCGCCATTGAGGCCGGCGCCCGTGATCTAGAGCCCGCCGAAAACGGAGCCACGCTGTTTCTTACCGGTCCATCCGATCTGGATGCGGTATCCCGCGCTTTACCGGCGTATGGATTTGTCGTGCAGTCTGCCCAATTGGGTTACCGGCCAAAAAACCCAGTAACGCTGGACGATGCAGCGCGCGCGGAAGTCGAGGCGTTCCTCGAAGCCGTCGACATCGATGATGACGTGCAAAACGTATATGCGGGGCTGGCGGGTTAAAGCAGGAGATCGTTTCGGCGCGCCTTTTTTCTTGCCTCACGTAGCGCCTGATATATTAAGAAAGGTATTTATCAGGACACTAGATGCGATCGAAAAACTGGCGCGCCGTGACAATTTCGACGTGATGGTAGCGCTTGAGTGAAAGAAGATCGCGGCGGTCGCCGCT
>JAUSDQ010000295.1 GCA_030650525.1 Sulfuricaulis sp. | reverse complement strand
GCGCAAATGGCGATCGTCCCGGCGGCCGCATGGTCTTTCGCGGGCGCGTCGCCGCAATTCTCGAGCTCTTCGCCCGTGGCGGTTCGCATGACTTTCACGGCGTTAGCGATCCCGTCGGCGGAGCGGCGCTCGCCTTTTGGTCCGACGGGCAGGTTACTTCGCCGTCTTTGTGTTGATGACATTGGCCCGGTTATAGCGATCAAGCAATGGCTTCACTTCTTCAATGAGGGCCGTGATTTCTTGATCGTCATAGTCCGGGGACGTCGGGTCGAGCACGACCTTGGTAGCGACATTGAGAACATGGTCATCTCACGAATCCCCTCATTTTTTTCGGGGACTCATATTGGCCAAATTTCATAGCGCATGACGGGGTTGGACAATCCCGTCCGAGCGAAGCTTCGCCATGGATCATCCGATCAAGCACGTTGAATTTGTTCAAAAATATCTTAATGGCGTCTTCGCGGAAGATGTTCACGCCAAGCGCGTGATGTCACTGGCGAATGGCGCGGTCGGCGTGATGACGGGCGCGTCGCTGGCGGTGTCGATCATCGGCCAGTCCCTGGCCCAGGCGCGCGGCCTGCTCAGCAAGCACGCGATCAAGCAGGTCGACCGGCTGCTGAGCAATGAAGGCATCGTCGTGTGGGATTTGTTCGCTCCGTGGGTGGTGGAAGTTGTCGGCGCGCGCAAGACGATTGTCGTGGCCATGGACTGGACCGATTTCGACGCGGACGATCAGGCGACGCTGGCCTTGAGCCTTGTCACCAACCACGGGCGGGCGACGCCCTTGTTGTGGCTGACCGTGTTGAAGGACGAGTTGAAAGACCAACGCAACGACTTCGAGGATCTCTGCCTTGCCCGTTTGGCGAAAGTGCTGCCCGAGGGCGTCGCGGTGACGATTCTGGCCGATCGCGGCTTTGGCGACGCCAAGCTGTTCGACTTTCTCGACACATTGGGGTTCGCCTATGTCATCCGGTTTCGCGGCAACATTCACGTCACGGCGGCCGATGGAGAAACGCGCGCCGCCGCCGCGTGGGTTGGGACGGGCGGACGGGCGCGCAAACTCCGCGACGCCGAGGTCACAACGGGCCGGCACAAGGTTGGAGCGGTCGTCTGCGTCAAGGCCAAAGACATGAAAGAGGCATGGTGTTTGGCCACCAGCAACGCCGAGGCCACCGCGCGCGAGATCATAAACTCTTACTCCAGGCGCTGGACAATCGAGCCGAGTTTTCGTGACACCAAGGATCTTCGTTTTGGCATGGGCTTGAGCGTTCTGCGCATCGCCGATCCACAACGGCGCGACAGGCTTCTCCTCTTGAACGCCTTCGCCATCGTGCTGTTGACGATGCTCGGCGCGGCTGGCGAAAGCCTCGGCATGGACCGCCATCTCAAATCAAACACCGCCAAACATCGGACCCAGTCGTTGTTTCGGCAAGGCTGCATGCTCTATGAGCTGATCCCAAACATGCCGGAGGCCCGGCTGCGGCCACTCGTTGCGCGATTTCGTGAATATCTCAATCAACACAAAGCCTTCAGTCAAACCTTCGCGATTGTGTAAAAAATGAGGGGATGGCTGAGATTTGCCCAGGCTTTGCAATGCCTCCAACTGCATCGGAAACTCTATTAATCAGGAGGTTTGCGGTGTCGGAGAGCTTGCCGAAATCAACGTGAACGTGAATAAGCGCGTTTTTCTCACCCATCCCTGGTCTCCATGCAGCGCCATCACACCAACCTACTCTGCGCCTTCGCCGCCTCGATAAAACTCGCGAACAGCGGGTGCGGCTCGAACGGCCTCGACTTCAACTCCGGGTGGTATTGCAC
>JAUSDQ010000289.1 GCA_030650525.1 Sulfuricaulis sp. | reverse complement strand
CTGCTCATCACGCGCACCACCAAGTACGAGGACGCCAAGCGCAAGACGGATGGCTTGACGCTGTTCTACACCGATTTCGATCGCAGCAAGATCACGGTGCGCGAGATCCCCAAGATGGGCCGCAATGCGGTCGATTCGAACGAGATTTTCATCGACGGGCTGGAAATTCCGGTCGAGGACCGCATCGGAGAGGAAGGCAAGGGCTTCGAGTACCTGCTGCACGGTCTGAACCCCGAGCGCGTGATCGTTGCCGGCACCAACATCGGCGCCGGTCAGGCGGTGCTCGACAAGGCCGCCAAGTACGCCTCCGAGCGCATCGTGTTTGACCGTCCGATCGGCAAGAACCAGGGCATCCAGCATCCGCTGGCGGACTGCTGGATGCGCCTGCAGGCGGCGGAAACGATGATGTTCAAGGCGGCGTCGCTGTACGACGCCGGCAAACCCTGCGGACTCGAAGCCAACACGGCGAAGTACCTTGCCGGCGAGGCCAATTTCGAAGCCGCGGTGCGGGCGGTGCGCACACATGGCGGCTTCGGCTATGCCAAGGAGTTCCATGTCGAGCGCTACTACCGCGAAGCGATCTTGGGCCTGATTGCCCCGGTCAGCCAGGAACTGGTGCTGAGCCACATCGCCGAGAAGGCGCTGGGATTGCCCAAGTCGTACTGAAACGTTAAGCGCTTGCCCGCGAAGCGCGGCAGTTGGCACCCCGCTGCGTCAATGGGCGGGGCTTGACGTCGCATTCAAGATGTGTCTGTTTGGACGATGCCCAGTGGCGCCCGATGCCGCAGTCTCCCGATGGCGTCGAAAGGCGCTGGTCGGAACATCGTGATCACATAACAGGAGACAGCAGCATGAAGATCAAAGTGAATGGATGGAAGGCGAGCGGCATTGCCGCCATGGGGCGGTGCCTTGTCGCCGCGGCACTGATGACGGCCGGTGCCGCACAGGCGCAGGTTCAAGGCGTCACGAATACCGAAATTGTTCTCGGCGCGGTGCTTGATCTCAGTGGTCCGGTGGCCTCGGCCGGCACGCCCGAGCGAGACGGCATGATTCTGGCCGTCGAGGAAATCAACGCTGCCGGCGGGGTCAACGGGCGCAAGATCCGGCTTCTCGTGGAGGACGCCGCCTACGACCCCAAGCGGGGCGTGCTGGTGACGCAGAAGTTGATCAGCGAGGACAAGGTGTTCGCGACCATCGGTTCGTTTGGCTCGGCCATCGTGCAGGCCACCATGCCCATGTCGATTGAGCGCGGCGTGCCCTTGCTGTTCCCGATGGTGGGCACCGATATTGCCCACCTTCCGTATCACCCGCTCAAGTTCGGGCTTTTCACCGGCAGCACGGCGCAGACCCGGGCCGGTGTGAAATACGCGTACGACAAGCTGGGCAAGCGCCGCTTCGGTATCCTCTACCAGGATGACGAAACCGGGCTGGGCGCCTTGCGTTCCGCCGAAGAACAATTGAAGGTGTTCGGACTCAAGTTCATCGAGACCACCAGCTACAAGCGCGGTGATACGAATTTTTCGGCCCAGATCGCGCGCTTGAAAGCGGCGAATGTGGACGTGGTGATCTTGGGCACGATTGTGCGCGAGGCTGCGGGTGCCGCGATTGAAGCCAAGGCCCAGAACTGGCAGGTGGACATGGTATCGCCCTGGGCGACCACCGCCATCATCACGCTGGGCGGCGCGGCGGTGGAGGGCCTTTACGCCACGACACAGTTTCCTGGCCCGGGGGACAATCCGAGCGCGCCATACAAAGCCATTGTGGACCGCTTCACCGCGCGATTTGGACGCCCCATGACCGACCAGGGCAGCACCGGCTACGGCTATACGGCGATCATGCTGTTTGCCGAGGGCGCCACGAAGGCTGGCCGCGACCTGACCACGCAGACGTTTAGCCGTGGGATGGAGCAGGTCCGGAATTTCAAGACGGCATTCGAGATGCCCTCCATCTCCTACGGACCCAATCAACATGGGTCTTCCAACGAAATTTTCGTGATGCAGGCCAAGGGCGGGAAATGGGTGAAGATCGACGGACCGCTCAGCTATTGAAGAATTTCGGCCTGGCTCTGCGAGTGAACTGAAAAACGCGGGGCCGCTGGCCTACCTTTCCTGTTTCCCTGGCCACAACGCTGGCCCGGGGCGTTGGCACTGCCCGCCAAGCGTCCCAGATTCTTCGGCTGCAAGGCGTGGGAGAGGTGATCTTGCCGTATGGTTCGCCCTTGCCGGCCAGTACCGCGTCCTTTTGGCGAGTCAGCGGAGCTCCGACAGAGGGTGTGAGATGGGTTTGGAAAATGTTAGGGAGGTAGCATATCCGTGGACAATTCGCAGGAAGCACCGGCATCACATGATCCGGGCACAGTCGTCGGTGGATTTTTGCGCACCGTGCAGGAATACCCCGACATCGTGGCGGTACGCACCGTCGATGGGCAAACCTCACTGACCTGGATGCAGGTGCGCCAGCGCGTTGCGTCGCTGGCGGCGGGGTTGCGCCGGCTCGGCGTGCGCCATGGCGACACCGTGGCCTTGATGCTGAAGAACCGTCCCGAGTTCATGGTGGCCGACGTCGCCGCGATGTGTCTGGGCGCAGCGCCTTTCTCGCTCTATGCCACGCTGCCTGTGGGGCAAATCGTCCAGGTGTTGCAGAACTCGGACGCCCGCCTGGTGCTGTGCGAACGTGAATTTTTGCCGCAAATCCTTGGCGCTCGCTCTCTCTGGCCAAACCTGGAGCACGTGATCTTGCTCGAAGGCGGGGGGCCTGTGGGTACGCTGGATTGGGCTCAAGTCGAAGTCGGTGTGCAAGGATTCGATCTGGAGACGGCGGTGGCGGCCGTGCGACCTGAGGATCTGGCAGCGCTGGTCTATACCTCGGGCACCACTGGACCCGCGAAAGGTGTGGAGCTTACCCATGCGGGCGTCGTCAGGGTCGCGTTGACGAACAATCTCGACACACAATGTTCTCCAAGTCATCGCTATCTTTCTTGGCTGCCAACCGCAGCCATGGCCGAGCGCGTGGTCAGCCATTACATGCCGCTGATGCTGGGTGGTACGGTGTCGTATTGTGCAGACACTAAGTTGGTGGCTGAGGCCTTGAGCAAGGTGGCCCCTCACATTTTTTTTGCTCCTCCGCGATTCTGGGACAAGCTCAAGGCCGCCATCCAGGCACAGTGGGCTGGCTTGCCGCAGGGACAACGGGCCGCGATAGCGCAAGCGCTGGAGTTTGGGCTTGAGAAAGTTCGTCTGGAGCAGGTCGGTGAGCCGGTGCCGCAGACGCTGAGGGAGCGTTGCGCCAGGGCCGACCGCGAATTGTTCGCGTCGCTGCGCCAAAGGCTTGGCCTGGGGACGGATGACGTTTATACGTGGTCGGGCGGCGCGGCTGCACCGCGCCATCTGCTCGAATTCTTTGCCGCCATCGGCGTGTCGCTCAATGAGCCCTACGGACTAACCGAGTCGTCGGCGCTTGGCACACGCAATCCGCGTCAACAGATTCGCATGGGTACCGTTGGCAAGGCGCAACCAGGCGTCGAGGTGATGCTTGCCGATGACGGCGAGATACTGATTCGCAACCCCGCCATCATGCGCGGCTATCGCAAGCAGCCCGATGCGACCGCGGCGGCCAAGGACGCGCAGGGCTGGCTTCATACCGGCGACCTCGGAACGGTTGACGCCGACGGGTATTTCCGCATTGTTGACCGCAAGAAGGACATGATCATCAATTCCTTCGGCAAAAACATGTCTCCCGTGAACATCGAAGCGGCCTTGACGACCAGCGGCCCCTTCATTTGCCAGGCCGTGGCCATCGGCGAGGCGCGCAACTATAACGTCGCCTTGCTGACGCTGGACTCTGAATACGTCAAGGACTGGGCCGAAAAAGCGGGACTACCCAATGCCATTGACATCGAATTCCTGGCCCGCGACCCCCGTGTGCGGGCCCAGGTCGAGGCAGAAGTGAAGCGGGCCAATGAGCAGCTGGCCCGGGTGGAGCAAATCAAGAAATATCACATCGTCGGCGGCGAGTGGCTTCCCGGGAGTCTGGAATTGACCCCGTCCATGAAGCTCAAGCGACGCGTCATCGCAAGCAAGTACGCGGCCGACATCGATGCCCTGTATGTGGAAACGGTCTAAATGCTGCAATTGAGAGTTATTGCAGTGCTTTCCAGGAAATCTTGAATTGGTCGCTGATACTTCTATATTTCGTGCCGATGCCGACATGAATCCCATCGCTTGGGATCGTGTTGCCGCCTATTTGGCGCGTTTCGGTCACACCCTCGATCCCAACTTCCCGCCAAGGCAGTTTTCCGGCGGCTTGGGCAACTGGAATTTCCTGGTAAAGGTCGATGCTCGGTTCTACGTGTTGCGGCGTCCGCCCGCCGGCGCGCTTCCAATCGGCGCCAACGACATGGCGCGCGAACACCGCATCCTGAGCCATCTGAACAAGGTCTTTCCCCTGGCACCGGCGTCGCTGTTATTTTGCGACGACCCCCTGATCATTGGCGCACCCTTCCTACTGCTTGAATACCGCGAGGGCATCATTATTCGCGATCGCCTTGCGGAAAATGTGGCTGCGGGCGTTCAGCAACGGCGCGGTCTTGCCATGACGACCTTGAATGTGCTTGCGCAGTTGCATGGGGTTGACCCCCATGCGATCGGTCTGGGCACACTCGGAAAGCCCGATGGCATGGTGAGCCGTCAAGCGCTCAATTGGACGCGGCGTGCGCAGCAGGCTTACGATGGCGAGTTGCCGCGCGCCTTGGTGGAGGTGGCCACCTGGCTGGCGCAACCCGCGCCAGCGCCGCAAAAGGTCTGCCTGCTGCACAGCGATTTCAAGATCGACAACATCATTTTCGACCGTCCTACACTGGCGCCGGTGGCGTTGATCGACTGGGACATGGGCACGCTGGGCGACCCTCTTCTGGACGTCGCCACGCTATTGAGCTACTGGACCGAGCGCGACGATCCGCCGGTCATGCATGAGCTCAAACAAATGCCCACCGCGTTGGACGGTTTTCCGAGTCGGGACGAAGTTCTTCATCTCTACGCCGAGAAGACCGGTTGCGACATTTCCGACTTCAAGTACTACCGAATTCTTGCCATGTTCAAGCTCTGCATTGTTTTTCGGCAGCTTTACGCCAAGCATCTGCGCGGCGACCCGGTTCCCGCGGCATATGCGTCTTTCGGTGGCCTGTCCGACGGGCTGGCCGAGTTCACCCATCACACCCTTCAATCCAAACAACTCTGAGGAACGTCCCATGTTTTCGTTTTCCACACCGCAGCCAGACAGAGAGCTCGCTGGGGCCATACGAATCTTTATTGAGTCGATCATTCCCTTCGAGAAAGATTCGCGCAATACCAGCCATGGTCCAACCGACGACTTGCGCCGGGAATTGAACAAGCTTGCCAAGGATGCGGGGCTGCTGGCGCCCCATGTATCGCAGCGCTACGGCGGCAAGTCACTGACCCAAATGCAGCGCGCCATCGTGTTCGAAGCCGCGGGCTACTCTCCCTTGGGTCCGATCGCGCTGCATTGCGCCGCGCCTGACGAAGGCAATATGCATTTGCTGGAGATGGTGGCCAGCGAAGCACAGAAAGAACATTTCTTGCGACCGCTGGCAACTGCGCAGGTGCGATCCTGCTTTGCCATGACCGAGCCATCTCCCGGCGCCGGATCCGATCCCAGCCTGCTGCAAACCACGGCAACGGGCGACGGGGAAACATTTCGGGTATCCGGCCGCAAGTGGCTGATTACGGGTGGCGAAGGTGCGGCCTTCATGATACTCATGGCGCGCACGATCATTGAGGGACGCGACGCGGGAGCGACCATGTTTCTGGTTGACCTGCCGAATCCCGCGGTCAAGGTGACCCGTCTGATCGACTCCATGGATTCCTCTTTCACCGAGGGGCACGCGGTGGTGGATATTGAAAACCTGGTCGTCACGAAGGATGACGTGCTGGGAGAAATCGGCCAAGGCCTTCGCTATGCCCAAGTGCGGCTCGCACCGGCTCGTCTGTCGCACTGCATGCGCTGGCTCGGCGCGGCGCAACGCGCGCACGACATTGCAGTCGAACACGCCCGGATTCGACCTGCCTTCGGAGTACCGATTGGCCAACACGAGGCGGTCGGCTTTTCACTCGCCGACAACGACATGGATCTCCACGTCGCTCGACTCGTGACCATGCATGGCGCCTGGACGCTTGATCAGGGACAGCGCGGGAGCATGGAGTCCAGTCGGGCCAAGGTCATTGTGTCCGAGGCACTGTTCCGTGTGGCTGACCGCTGCGTCCAGATTCTTGGCGGTCTGGGTTTGACGGCGGATACCGTGGTGGCGCAGATCTTTCGCGAACTGCGTGCTTTTCGCATCTACGACGGCCCTTCGGAAACCCATCGCTGGGCACTTGCAAGGCGGATCGTCTCGCCAAAACACTCTTCCGGCGGGAGCGTGCAATGAGCGACGATCAGCCCATCATTTCCGTGAAAAACTTGCGTGTGCTGGTGACCGGCGGCACACGCGGTATTGGCCATTCGATCGCGCGAGCCTTCTCTGAAAGTGGGGCCGTGGTCATGCTCACGGGTCGGAATGGGGAAACGGCAGCGGCAGCGGCGGCGACCCTTGCCGGCCAGGCCCATGGGTTTGCTCTCGATGTCGCCTCGGAAGACTCCGTCCTTGCCTTGGCGGCGGATATTTACAGCCGCCACGGCGGCATCGATGTGCTGATCAACAATGCCGGCATCAATCCGCATTACGCCCGGATTGAGGCGACATCGACGCCATCGTGGAGCGAGATCATCCGCACCAATCTCGACGGCGTGTTTTATTGCTGCAAGCACTTGAGCAAGTCGATGCGCGAGGACCGAAAAGGCAGCGTCATCAACATCTCCTCGGTGGGCGGCAAGGTCGGCCTCAAGCGCCAGGTTCCTTATTGCGCGAGCAAGGGCGGGGTGGAGCAAATTACCCGTGCGCTCGCGGTGGATTGGGCAGACGAGGGCATTCGGGTCAACGGCATCAGTTACGGCTTCATTGAAACCGATTTGACCGCGGCATCGATCAAGCATCCGCATATTGGCCCCCGGCTGCTTGCCAGGACGCCGATGGGGCGTTTCGGGCGTCTGGACGAGGTGTCTGGCGCTGCCATATTCCTGGCGTCGAATGCCGCTTCCTACATCACGGGACATACCATCATGGTCGATGGTGGGTGGACAGCCGGCTGAATGCCGGTCCCGGCCTGATCGACTGGTGGCCGCTCACGGCCCGAAAAGACCGTGACAAAGAGATGGCCCCCCATCACTGACTGGCGTCCAAAACTGTCGGTTTGGACGAAGATTGCCCAGTGTAGACCCTGCAGAATGGGACCCTGATCAAAATGACCTGGGCCGCGATGTCGCAATGGCAACAGGATCGAAACGGCAAGATGCTAAAAAAATCGTATCAATCTACCTTTCGCCCGGGCCTGTTCGCGGGCCAAGTCGCCATCGTGACCGGCGGTGGCAGCGGTATCGGGCGCTGCACGGCGCATGAGTTGGCGGCACTCGGCGCAAGGATCGCACTGGTCGGGCGCAACGAGGAAAAGTTGATCAACGTGAAGCGCGAGCTGCTCGACGGTGGTGCCGAGGTTGAATATTTTGTGTGCGACATCCGCCAGGAGGATGTCGTGGTGGACGTGGTATCGCGTGTCCTTGCCAGATTTGGCCGGATTGACCATCTGGTCAACAACGCCGGCGGCCAGTACGCCACGCCGCTGGAGAAGATTTCC
>JAUSDQ010000288.1 GCA_030650525.1 Sulfuricaulis sp. | reverse complement strand
TGGACGAAAGCAGGCAGCAGGTGGTAGGTGGCAGCCAGGGCTACAGATAAAAGCAGCGAATGGAAAGTGGAAAAGCGATGACCGGCGCGGAAGGCGCCTCTGTTACAGAAATAACCGTTTTTTTCACCCGGGTTCATATCATTAAAGACTTATGCTAATGTCTCTTATTCTAAAACCATTAAAGGTAAAGAACTTGCCGGCGTATGAATAGGTGTTGTGTTCCCTATTCACATGACATAAAGGAACAAAAACTGACCGGCAGGATAGCTTCCGTGGAAGCCACGGTAAAGAATATCGCCATTGAGCTCGCAAAAACCCAGGCGGATGTCCGCGGGATTTAATATGACATGGCGACAAAAGTAGCTACCAAGGACGACATAAGCCGCATAATGAGCGCCATAGACACCTATACCGCAGAGGCGATATCCTACCGCAACCGAGACACACTACGCGGCCGCGCCATCATGGGCCACGATGCGAAACTTAAAGATCACGAAAACCGCCTGACCGTCCTGGAAACGAAATAACTGCCGGCCAGGTCAAAATTAAAGACCTTACCCAGGATTGGCCGGCGTCGCGGGCCGCCCCAGAGCCGGGTAGACTGGGGAAGCTGCGTGGCTTTAGAATTAAATATACTGTTCCCGGAATTCACAGCCTTATCCCCACCTTGACCGGACGCGATACGGATTTGCCGGGGCACTACGGGGCATAGTATGACGTCAGGTTGCCGCCGCTGATAGTAAAACTGGTAGCGTCCACATTCCCGCTCACTCCCAGCGTCGTCACACCGGACAGCGCGCCGCCCATCGCTAAACTGGTCACACCCGACACGGCGCCCGCGTTTATCAGCACGCTGTTGATCGTGCTGCCCGCGGTGGGCCCGATTATAGCGCTGCCAAACGTCTTGGCCCCCGCGAACGTCTGCGCGCCCGTAGTCACCACGCCGCCGAACGACGCGCTCGCCGGCTCAAGATTCAGCTGCTGCCCCGTAAGCGTCATACCGTTGGCGTTGGCCGACGCGCCTATCGCAGCCACCGTCACCGCCGAATGGCTGCCCGCCAGATTGGTCAACTGCGACCCGTCTCCGTAATACATGCTCGCCGAGCTGAACCCCACTATATACACGTTCGTCGATATCCGCACACCGGCGCCAAGCGCCGTGCTCGTCTCGGACGAGATAGTCATATTCGTGCCCGCCGCCAGCCGCAGCTGCGCGGCGTTCAGACCTATGCCGGTAGCCGTTACGGACGAGGCCGTTACCGAACCGGTGAAACTGCTGGCGCCGGTAAACGTATTGGCCGACGCGCCGCTTTGCGTGTACGCCCCGTTATTGGTTATGTTAGTTATACCCGTCAGGCCGCCGGTGGCCGAGATATCCCAGTCGCTGGTCGCTATCACGGCGGTCCCGCTGAACGCTATACCCGACGTCGCGCCCGTCATGCTCAGCGCGGACGTGGTCGCGTTCGAATTGGTCAATACGCCGCTCATGCCCAAAGTGGTTACCCCGGATATGGCGCCCGCAGTTGATATATCCCAGGCCGAGGTGTTTATGGCGCCCGTTTCACCGCCGTCGCCCAGTGTAAAAGTATTGGTGGAAGTCAACGCGCCTTCAAACGTGCTGGCGCCGGTAAACGTATTGGCCGACGCGCCGCTTTGCGTGTACGCCCCGTTATTGGTTATACCAGTTATACCCGTCAGGCCGCCGGTGGCCGAGATATCCCAGTCGCTGGTCGCTATCACGGCGGTCCCGCTGAACGCTA
>JAUSDQ010000285.1 GCA_030650525.1 Sulfuricaulis sp. | reverse complement strand
GTGCTGAACCCCATCCGCAAGGAATACCAAAAGCGTCTAATTGCCGAGGGCGAGGCAGAGGAGATGAGCCGCGTGGCCATCACCGATCCACTCACGCATATCATGAATCGCCGCGGCATAACCGTCGGGCTGCTCGATGCCATGGCCCAGGCCGAGCGATATCGTACGCCGCTCACGATCGCGATGGCCGACATCGATCACTTCAAGGAAATCAACGACACCTACGGGCACGAGGCCGGCGACCGCGTGCTCAAGGATGTCGCGTCGCTGCTCGCCGATGCCTTGCGCATGCCGGACAAGGTTGGGCGCTACGGCGGCGAGGAATTTCTGATGGTGTTGCCGCACACCGGCTTGGTCCCGGGCCGCAAGATCGTGGATCGGATTCGCGCCTCGGTCAGCAAATGGAATTTCGATCTCGGCACCAAGAAAGTTCGGCTGACCATCAGTATCGGTGTGACCCAGTTCAAGCCGGGTGAAGACCTGGAACAGCTGATGGTGCACGCCGACAAGGCCCTGTACGACGCCAAGAAAGGCGGCCGCAATATTGTGGTGGCCAGCAAGATTCGCTAACCCCCCGCCGTTGTAATATCTTCCCGGAGTCCCGACGACTCGTCCGCCTTTGGCGTGATGATAAGCTTGCGGGTGTATATCGTCCGGGCGACAATTCTGCCGGAAATAAAATCAACCACCACGGTCACCCGGCACCAGTCCGGCGCGCGTCTACACGCCCCTGTTGCACCACGAGGAACGAGCACATGAAACGACGCGATCTTATCAAGGGAGCCGGACTGGGCATGTTGTCGGGACTGGCCGCCACGGCGCGCGCCGACGAAGCGCCCGCGATCCGCTGGCGCCTGGCGTCGAGCTTTCCCAAGAGCGTGGACGCCATCTACGGCGCGGCCGAGCGCGTGGCGCGGCGCGTCGGCGAAATCACCGGCGGGAAATTCCAGATCCGCGTATTTGCTGGCGGCGAGATCGTGCCGGGCCTGCAGGTGCTGGACGCCGTGGGTCAATCGACGGTCGAGTGCGGCCAGACCGCCGGCTATTACTACGTCGGCAAGAACATGGCCTTTGCTTTCGAAACCGCGGTGCCGTTCGGCCTGAACGCGCGCCAGCAGCTCGCCTGGATGTACGTCGGTGGTGGGCGCGAGCTGATGCGCGATCTCTACCAGGACCACGGGGTGGCGATGTTCCCCGGCGGCAACACCGGCGTGCAGATGGGCGGCTGGTTCCGCCGCGAGATCAAATCACTCGCCGATCTCAAAGGGCTCAAGATGCGCATCCCCGGAATCGGCGGCCAGATCATGGCGCGTCTCGGCGTGGTGCCGCAAACGCTTGCCGGTGGCGACATCTATCCGGCGCTCGAGAGCGGCGCACTCGACGCCACCGAGTGGGTCGGGCCGTACGACGACGAGAAGCTTGGCTTTCACAAGGTCGCGAAACATTACTATTACCCCGGCTGGTGGGAGCCCGGGCCGCAGATTTCGTTCTACGTGAACCTCAAGAAATGGCAGGAGCTGCCGCCAGCTTACCAAGCGGCGTTCGAGGCCGCCGCAGCCGAGGCCAATCTTTATATGCTCGCCGAGTACGACGCCAAGAACCCACCGGCATTGCAGCGGTTGCTCAAGCAGGGCGTGCAGCTGCACGCCTTCCCCAAGGACGTCATGCTGGCGGCGCGCCAGACGGCGTTCGAGATGTACGAGGAAGAAGCGCGCAAGAACGCTGTGTTCCGGCGCATCTATGTCGAATGGAAAAAATTTGCCGCCGCCAGCGATCAGTGGTTCAAGGTGGCTGAATCGCCGTACGCGAATTTTATGCACTATGTGAAGTAACAATTTTGACTGATGGGCTACGCTCATGTCTCTTAAAGATCTTGCTCGTCGCCTTTCTCGGCTCAAAGCAAAGACTCCGGAACAGGCTGGCCTAATTCTTTTTTCTATGGGGGCGATCTTTTCTGCCATGGAGGCGCAAAGATGCGGTTTCGTGGATCGAAGCGCCAATCCGAATAGATGGAAGGTAGAGCTCAGCGACGCATTGCTCGCTGCAAATGACATTGCTAGGGACGTCGGCCTGCTAAGTCGTCTTGGGTATGCGTCGTTCATTTCAACAGCGCACTCATGCGGATAGATGTCGGCTTCGAGCACAGGACAGCACAGCACAGGACAGGGTCAGGTCTTGCGTTTTGCTTCATGGGCGGCCGGACATAGCACTAGAAGCAAAAGCAACACTTGCTACCCCATTCTTTTCTGCCCATACCATAGTATGGCTCTTAGTATGGCAATCATGCCTGTTCGTGCTACCATTTCCGCATGGCAAAAGCGCGTTTCGACTGGGATGAGAAGAAAAACCACGAGAACCAGAAGAAGCACGGCGTTGCATTCGAGCTGGCCCAGATGGTCTTTATCGATTCAAGGCGCGTCATTGCCGAGGACCTCACCCACAGCCACGGTGAAAAGCGGTATTACTGTGTTGGCCGGGTGGGGCATGGAGTTTTGACGGTCCGCTTCACTTATCGCGAAGATGTGATTCGCATCATTGGCGCCGGATACTGGCGCAGAGGCAAGAGGATTTATGAAGAGCAAGGTTAAATACACCAATGAACCGATGGGAAAGCTGCGCGTGGTGGATGACTTTCTCCCCGCGCCCGAGGAACTCGTGTTCAAGGAAGACAACGTCAAGATCACCATGGCCCTGAGCAAATCCAGCGTGGAATTCTTCAAGGCCGAGGCAAGAAAACATCATACGTCCTATCAGGCCATGATCCGCCGGCTGGTTGATTACTATGCTTCGCGGCACGCGAAGCGTCGAGCCGTGCCTTCAGATGAGCGCGCCAAACGGCGGAGCGCTGCTTAAAGCATCGTTACCTCCACTCCGGCGGCAGAAAGCCGGCGTCGGGATCGACCTCCAGCGGCACCTCCAAGATCGTGCTCTCCGGAGCGATGGGTGTGTGGCCCACGATCTGCGGGAAGACGATCACGATTACCACCATCAGGATTTGTAA
>JAUSDQ010000284.1 GCA_030650525.1 Sulfuricaulis sp. | reverse complement strand
CGAAACCGACGACAGCCTGCGCGCGCGCCTGCAGGAGCGCCTCCAGGAGGCGCCGCAAGGCGGATCGAAGGCTGACTACGTGCGCTGGGCCAAGGAAGTCTCCGGCGTGACGCGCGCCTGGTGTTTCCCGCTCGAAGGCGGCGCCGGCACGGTCACCGTGCGCTTCGTGCGCGACGACGACGCCACGACCATCATCCCCGACGCCGCCGAAATCGCGGCGGTGCAGGCGCACATCGAGGAAGTGCGGCCCACCACGAGCGTGCCGACCGTGGCGGCGCCGGCGGCCGTGCCGCTCGCTTTCACCATCGCGCTCACGCCCAACACGGTGGCGGTGCAGGCGGCCGTGACGGCCGAGCTCGCCGAGCTTATCCGGAGCGAGTCTTATCCGGGCGCCACGCTGCTGCTCTCACACATCCGCGCGGCGATCTCGGCGGCTGCCGGCGAGAACAATAATGTCTTAACGGTCCCCGCAGCCGACGTGGTATACACCGACAGTCAGATCGGGACGATGGGGACCATTACATGGGCATGACAGCGGATCGCTATCGCGAACACTTGCAGGCGCTGCTGCCGAGCGGCGCGGCGTGGCCGCGCGATACGGGCGCAGTGCTCACCGCCACGCTCGATGCCCTGGCGCAGGAGCTGGGCCGCGTCGATACACGATTCGCCGATTTGCTGAACGAGGCTGACCCACGCAGCGCTTACGAGCTGCTGGCGGATTGGGAACGGTCGCGCGGCCTGCCCGATCCGTGCGTCACCGAATCGCTCACCATCGATCAGCGCCGCACCGCCCTGGTCGGCAAGGTCACCGGTCTCGGTGGTCAGTCACCCGCGTATTTTCTTTCGGTGTTGGAGCAACTCGGTTATGTGTCCAACAAATGGACACGGCTCGCCTGGCACTTCATCGCCTCGGTGCAGAGCTGGACGGCCGCGGCCGCCACGCTCACCACCGGCACCACCAGCGTCACGCTCGCGGCCACCGCCGCCGATCCCATCTTGCGGCGTACCATCAAGGCATGCGCCGGTGCAAAATATCGCTATGTGGTCGCGCGCTTCCGTCGCCTCGTCGCCGGCGCGTGGGAAGGCGCGGTGCAATACACCACGCCCGCGCACGGCGAAGGCGCGGGCTACATTAAAACCGTGGCCGAGCCGGCCGAATGGTCCACCGGCGCGTGGGTGACCGTCGCCTGGGACATGCACGCGCTCGGCACGGGCGGCACCGATTGGCTCGACAGTTTCATCACCGGGTTACGCCTGGATTTCAGCAGCGCCAACGGCAGCAGCGTGGAGATCGACTGGGTCGCGCTCTCGGAATATCCCGATCCCGATCTCGCCATCACCATCGACGAACAGGTGGACGGCTTGCCGCACCGCTGGCGCGTGAACGCGCCAGCGACCACCGTGACCGAGGCCACCTGCCTGTCGCCGTGCACGACACCGTTGCGCTCGTGGGGCAACCAGTCGCTGCAATGCGTCATGAATCGTCTCAAGCCCGCGCACTCCGATCTTCTGTTTTCATTCTTATGAGGTCACGCCATGCATAGAGTCGACACCGCCACCGCCGTCGCCGCACCCCCCGCTCAGAATCCGGTCGGTGCTCCAGGATATTTCACGCAGGGCAGCTCCACCGGATCGCCGCCGGCCACCGTGCCGGGGCAGGACTTTTTCAACAGCGTGCAGGAAGAACTTATCGGGACCATCGTCGCGGCCGGGCTGGCGCCGAGCAAGGCCGACAACACGCAATTGCTGCAGGCGATTATCGCTCTCGCCGGGGCTTACTCCTTTTCGTCCGGCACGGCGATGTTGTTCGTCCAAACCGCCGCTCCGACAGGATGGACAAAATCCACCACGCACAACGACAAAGTTTTGCGCGTGGTTTCTGGGACCGCATCGAGCGGCGGCACTACGGCTTTTACCTCTGTTTTTGGCGCCGGAAAAGTTACCGGAGGTCATGTGCTTTCTATAGGCGAGCTTCCTAGCGATGTTTTAACTTCAGGAACTAATTACGTAATGGGCAGCTCCAGCCCTGTGTTACAGGTGAACGCCAATGAAGGGGCCAATCAAGCCCATGACCACACGCTTTCCCTCGACCTGCAATACGTGGACATAATTATTGCCACGAAGGATGCCTGATGAAAAAACCTGTCGCCGACGCTGGAGAGAAATGCCCTTTGTGGCAGAAGGACGTATCCAAGGTCTGTCACACGTGCCCTTGGTACACGTTGTTGCGCGGGAAAAATCCGCAGAGCGGGGCCGAAGTGGACGATTGGGGTTGCGCCATTTCCTGGCTGCCTGTCTTACTGATCGAGACTTCCAAGGAAGTAAGACAGGGCGCAGCGGCGACGGAAAGTTTCCGAAATGAGATGGTAAGACTCAGCACTATAGAGCAACCACGTATCGAGCTCAGAAAGATCGACTCACCGACATTAATAGCAACACCGAGTTCCTGAACACGATGATCAAACTTTAATCAGCGCAGATTTTATTCTATCATCCAACCAACCCAAAAGGAACAAATCATGACCATCCAATACTCCACCTCAGTACGTAACGCGCAGCTCGACCAAGTCGAGGCCGTCGCCGGCGCCTCCGCCAAGTTTCATATCCGCACCGGCGCGCAGCCCGCCAACTGCGCCGCCGCGGCCAGCGGCACACTGCTGGCCGAAATCGCGCTACCGGCCGATTACTTCTCGGCGGCCGCGGCGGGCGCCAAGGCCAAGCTCGGTACCTGGAGCGTCGCCGCCGTCGCCGCCGGAACCGCCGCGCATTTCCGCATCGTGGACACCGTCGGCACCACCTGCCACATGCAGGGGTCGGTGACCGCCACGGGCGGCGGCGGCGACGCCACGGTGGACAACACGAACATCGCGGTCGGCCAGGTGGTGACGGTGAACAGCTTCACGATCAACGCCGGGAATGCGTGATGCCCGCGCGCACCCGCGCGAAAAATGTGAGATAAACATGGCCCTATCAACGCTATAAAATTACTGGATATTCACATTATGCATTGTATTTACAAAATCATCACTGGCGACCTGGTTAGCACTACCGACGACCCGTCGCGAATCGCGTCGCCCTTGCCCGCCGGACACGCGAGCAAACAAACGGTGGACCCAGCGCCCGGGTATGTGTGGGACAAGGCGACTTTGAATTTCATCGCGCCCGCGAAATCGCCGGTGGTGGCTAAGTATATTTTCATTCAGCGGCTCACCGTGGCGGAACGTAAGGCCCTGTTTAATTTTGATCGAGGTTCATCGTTGTCGGTGGCGCAACAGCAAAACGTACAGGCGTTCATGCGCTATCTCGACTTTCTCGATGCGGTTGACCTAACCGATTCCGCCATTACGCTGGGCGTGAATTATTTGGAAACGGTTGCGCTAATTGGCGCCGGGCGAGCGGCTCTGGTTTTGGAGCCATAATGACGAACTCCGTTCTTTCACGTATCGAGGCTGCCGGTATCGTCGCGGCCAGCAGCCGGGGCACCGAAGTAATATCAAACGCAACGGCTAACACGAAAGGGTCGTGGACGCAGTTGATTGCCTCCACGGCCTTCGATGCTCAGGGATTCATTTTACAACTGAACTCAGAAACCAGCACCGGGAACAAAGCGTTTTTGATTGACATCGGTATCGGTGCGGCAGCGAGTGAGCAGGTGATTCTGGCGAATTTTCATGAGTGGCAGTATTCCGCTTTCGGTGAGCACGTCTCGCTGCAAGCATATGTCCCTCTCGCTATTCCGGCCGGAAGCCGGATAGCGGTGCGGCAACAGGATTCCAGCGGTTCGTCGGCACGCAATATTTCCGTTCAGTTGCTGGCGGGCCGACTGCAAAACTATGGCCGCGCGTACACTTACGGAGCCACCACGGCTTCGTCAAACGGTACGGCCGTTGACCCCGGCGCGACCGCCAATACGGACGGCGCCTGGGCTCAGATGACCGCGAGTTGTGACGAACTTCGCGGGTTTTTTATTTGCTTTGGAGTTGGTGTCAGCACCACCAAGGCCGACTCACGTTATCTGGTGAATGTCGGAGTCGGCGGCGCTGGGTCGGAGCAGGTAATCGTTCCCGATATCGCGCTGACAGGTATCGCCGATGGCACGTTATTGCTGCCCGCCGTCACTCTTTTCTATCCGATGGTCGTGACGGCGGGCAGTCGAATCGCCCTTCAGGCTCAGAGCACCGACAATGCGGCTGGGACACGAATCATTCATGCCGTACTTTATGGATTCAATTAATTATGACCACACTTGAAGCTAGCGGCACGCAGGCCGCAACCGTTGGAACGGAACACACGCTTACTACGCTCGCGGTGTCGAAAACGCTGTGGCCAGAAATAGATATCAGCGCGCTGGCGGCGGGTGAGTTTGTTGAAGTTCGTATTAAGACGAAAACACTATCCGGAGGGACCACACGAACTCAGCAGGTGTGTGTTTTTTCGTGGCTGGATGCGGGGGTAACGCCGGGCGTCGACGGTGAACCGATCATCAGCGATCAAGAATATATTTTGACTTTAAAACAGGTGGGAGGTACAGGCCGCTCGTTTCCGTGGAAAGTTTTGAGTCCGTGACGTGATAAATCGCTTATTGTTGTTACAGCCTGCGGCGGGCGGCGGGGTAACGCTCGACGCCAATATCACGCAGGCCGGCGACACGACCAGTGCCGCCGCCGCCGTTGCCGTCACTCTCGATGCGAATGCAACGCAGGCCGGAGACACGATCACCGCCGCGGCCACCGTAACGATCGCGCTCGACGCCAGCGCCACGCATGCGGGGGACACGATCAGTGCCACCGCTGCCGTGGCCATTGCGCTCGATGCCAGCCCGACTCAAATCGGTGACACGACAACCGCGACGGCGAGTGTCCCGGTAACGGCCGACGCCAATATCACGCAAGCCGGCGACACGATCAGCGCAACTATTGTTACGGGCGCGGCCGCTCTCGACGCCAACATCACGCAGGCCGGCGACACGACCACCGCGGCGGCGAGTGTTCAGGTAACAGCCAACGCCACCATTACGCAGGCCGGGGACACGATCAGTGCCACCGCTGCCGTGGCCATTGCGCTCGATGCCAACGCCATGCAGGCCGGTGATACGATCAGCGCAGCGGCGATCGTGACCACTGTCATGGTGTCGCCGTCCGCCGCCCACAACGAGGCACGCATCATCCGGAAAATCAACATGTCACGCGTCCGGCCGAGTTACAACAGCATGAGGATCAAAAATGGCTGACTTCTTTATTCGTAAAGGCGATCGCCTGCCCGCCATCGAGGCCGAGCTATCGCGTCAAGGCAAGGTGGCCGACCTCACCCTGGCCAGCAGCGTGCAACTCATCTACCAGCCCGAAGCGGGCGGTGTGGTGGTGACGCGCGCCGCGCAAATTGTCAGCGCCCTGCTCGGCACCGTAAAATATTCCTGGGCGGCCGAAGACACCGCCACGGTGGGCATATTCCTTATCTACTTCCAGGTGACCTGGCCGGGCGGAATCCTGGAGAGTTTTCCAAACCGCGCGCACAACAAATTTTCCGTAACACCGATTTTTGGATGATAAAAAGAGGGCGACCGGATCGTGCGTCAACACGGCCCGGCCCCCGATCCACAGTGAATCGCACTGTGAGCCAGGCGAAGGCACCTCCTGCCGCGTACGCAGCACTGGGAGCCTAGCACATGAAAATAAGAACGGAGGCTCACGATGGGGACACCTATTATTCCGTGGATCGGCGGCAAGCGCCGTCTCGCCAGGCCGATCTTCGATCGATTCCCGGCCCACACCTGTTACGTTGAGGCCTTCTGCGGCGCGGCGGCAATCTTCTTCGAGAAACAACAATCCGACGTGGAAGTCCTGAACGATATTAATGGTGACTTGGTGAATCTCTACCGGGTCGTACAGCACCATTTAGAGGAGTTTGTACGGCAATTTAAGTGGGCCTTAAGCTCGCGCCAGGTCTTCGAATGGGAACAGAAGAAGGCCCCGGAAACGCTGACCGACATCCAGCGCGCCGCCCGGTTTTATTACCTCCAGAAACATGCCTTCGGCGGCCGGGTCGACGGACAGAACTACGGGACCGCGACCACCTCGGGACCGCGCCTGAACTTGCTGCGGCTGGAAGAGGACCTGAGCCAGGCGCACCTGCGGCTGCATGGGGTCCAGGTCGAAAACCTGCCGTGGCAGGAGATCATCCGCCGCTACGACCGGCCGCACACCCTGTTTTACCTCGACCCGCCGTACTGGCAGACCGAGGGCTACGGGGTCGAGTTCGGGTTCGAGCAGTACGAGCGCATGGCCGAGCTGGCCCGATCTGTCCAGGGCTCCATGCTCATCAGCATCAACGACCACCCGGACATCCGACGGGTATTCGACGGGCTGCCGCACGAGGAACTGGGCATCACCTACACCGTGGGCGGCGGCACTGGCGCCCCGGCCAAGGAGCTGCTCATCTGGAACCAGAACTGCGACGACCGGCGGCGGGAAACGGGTACTTTGAGCCTCTTTTAGGTCGATTTTGGGTGAGATAAGTACCCTTTTTACCCCTAAATCACGCGCATCAAACCATGTGTCGGAAAATATCAATCCATGTGTCCGCTTACACTGAAATCCGGAAAGTGACGTATCCCGCCGGGAGTATTTTGGTTGCGGGGCCACCGCTGGCCCGGAGATGGCCCGCCCTTTCAGGCGTAATACACTGTAAATAATGGATTTTTCTACGGTTGCTGTCTCTGGCATGGAATATGCCTCTGTTTCAAGTGAGAGCTACGGTACCGAACCATGAGAACGACCCTGACATTGCTGAGCACGCTGATCACCGGTTTCGCCGCCGTCGTCTGGACCGGCGCCGGTGAAACCTCTGACCCGATGCTGGCGGTGCGCGAAATCCCGGCGGACATCTCCGGCAGCAGTTGCACGGTTTCCGCCGCCGGCGATTTAGCGGTATGTTATCAGCCGGAGTTCAGCCGTCGTTGGGTTGGCAAGACCGACCGGGGCGACCTTTTTGTGGTAACCAATGAATTGTGTGCCGGCAGCGGATGCCGCGCCTGGCTGGTCGTGAAAACGCCGGACTCCGCCAGCACGCTGTTGACCTTCGACAGATCCTTTCGCCTGCATGAAGGCACCGGCAACTATCCCGCGATCGAAACCTATTCCGAACTTTCCACCTCGCAGGGCGCGTACAGCCGCTTCGAGTGGAACGGCGCCACTTACGCGCGCACGGCCAACCGCCTGGTCTATCGCGTGGACGGCATCGAGTGTGGCACGCGCGAGGAATGCAACACCGCAGCCAACGAAGCGCTGCAGCACAGGCAGGTGGACCGCGCCGTGAAGATCCTGGAGAACGTCAACGGCGTATCCTGGATTTAGTCCTTCTTGCCCGCTTCCGCTTTCTCCCGTTATGGTCTGTCATTTACCGGCACGGCGTGCCGGTGTTCCTGTTTTATTTCTGTGGTTTTCCTCGCGAGTCTTTTCGTGAACAATAGGACCCCCACGCTTAAACAAGGATAGAAGTTCTTCAAAATCCCCATGAGCTTCAAGATACGCATCGAATCCAGCGGACACGAATTCACCGCCGCGGAAAAAGAAACCGTCCTGGCCGCCGCCTTGCGCCAGGGCGTGACGCTGGCCTACAGCTGCCGCAACGGCGATTGCGGGACGTGCAAGGGCAAGGTCATCACCGGCAGGATTGATTACGGAACCTACGATGAAAAGGCGCTGAGCCAAGCCGAGAAGGGTTCGGGCTCGGCACTTTTCTGTCAGGCGGTACCGTTGTCGGACCTGGTGATCGAGGCCAAGGAGATCAGCGCGGCTAAAGATATTCCGATCCGCATCATGCCCTGCCGCGTGATGAAGTTGGAAAAGCTGGCACACGACGTCATGCGGCTGTGGCTGAAGCTCGCCGAAGGCCAGCGCTTGCAGTTTCTCGCCGGACAGTACATCGACATTCTGCTCAGCGGAAACAAGCGGCGCAGTTTTTCACTCGCCACCGCGCCGCACGCGGACGAAATGCTGCAACTTCACATCCGCCATGTGCCCGGCGGTCTGTTCTCCGAGCAGGTATTCACCCGGATGAAGGAACGAGACCTGCTGCGCTTCCAGGGCCCCTTGGGAACGTTTTTCCTGCGTGAGGAATCCGCGCGCCCGGTGATCCTGGTCGCGGGCGGCACCGGTTTTGCGCCGATCAAAGCCATCCTCGAACATGCCTTTGCCCAGGGTATTATGCGGCCGTTGCATTTGTACTGGGGGGTACGCGCGCGCCGCGACCTCTATTTACACGATCTGCCGCAGGCGTGGGCGAAGGAATACCGCCATTTCAAATTTACCCCCGTGTTGTCCGAGCCCGCTGCGGAGGACCGCTGGAACGGCTGTACCGGGTGGGTGCACCAGGCCGTCATCGCGGATCATCCCGACTTGAGCCAGCACGAGGTCTACGCCAGCGGCCCGCCGCCCATGATCGCGGCACTCAAGCAGGCGGTAACAGCGCACGGCCTGCCCACCGACCGGCTGTACTATGATTCATTTGAGCACGCCCATACCACGGTATGAATGTGGAGATAGGGTAGGGTGTGCTGAGCGCGAGCGAAGCGCACCATAACAAAGCCGCAAGGTGCGCAACGCTACGCTTCTGCGCACCCTACAAAAGACATGGAGAATTTAATATGCGGAGAATAGACATGCGTGCCATTCTGGCAATGGTGGTAGTGGTCGTGACGCTAGCAGCTTGCAGCGAGCAGAAGAAAGACGTCAAAGACACGGTCTTCGCACCGCAGTTCAAGGCGGTGGAAAAAGCGCGTTCCGTGGAAGACAAACTCGAGCAGGGCATGGAGAAAAATCGCGCGGCGTTGAAAGAGCCGGAAAACCAAGACAACGAAGCGGCGCAAAAGCCCGCGGGATATTGATGATTTCAACGATTCGCCTGTACGGAAAGCCGGTGCGCGTGGAACTAAGCGCCGCGGCCGAACGCGCGCTGGCTAAGCGGGCTCAGCCGCTCTTTGCCGAGGTGCAACTGATTTTCGGCTGCATGATAGCCAAGCGCGTGTGGTTTCGCGATGAGGCGAATCCGGGCGCGGTTCCGGTCAATCCTAAACTCAGCGTCTGGTTCCGCCCCGCGCGTTACGAGAAGGCCTGCAGTTTCGATGACATCGATGGCGGTGCCGTGGCCAGCGATTTCCCGATGGCCGTGGACCGGAAGGGCTTCGTGCCGGACGTGGTGCGCATCGATTACCGCGCCGGAAAATGGCAAGGCGATTTTACTTATTCGCTGGATGTTTTTACGTCGCAGAACGCGGGGTGATATCCCGCATTGCATTACCGTCCGGGTTACGCCGGAATATGAATTTACCGTACCGCGCGCGAGCGCGAGGCGAAGGAACCTTTTCCACGCGCCGGAGGCGTGCGCAGTTCGTTGGCGTGCAGCTCCAGGCCGCGGCGGTAGAAGTTGAGCGCCTTGTCCTTTTCTCCGAGACGTTCCAGCAGATTTCCCAACTCACGGTAGGCCTCGACCGGGCCGCGCAGCGTCAGACAGGTTTCAAAATAGCCGCGCGCCTTGCTGTCCTGATTGTCGATGAGCGCGAGACGCGCCAGCGCCAGGAGCAATTTCGGGTCATGGCGCTGCGCCGAAAGCCAGCCCTCGGCGGTTTCGAGTTGTTCGGCGGGATTCGGTCCGTGCGTCTGGCCGTAGAGTTCCACCAGTGCCGGGTCCCAGTTGTCTTCGATGGCGGCACGCAAAACCGATTCAGCCTTGGTCATGTCATTTTGCTGGATGAGCTGGCGGGCGTAGATCGCGATCAGCGACGGGTGGCGCCGCAGTGTTTTCGGCACCCCATTCCAGGCTTTCTCCAGCACGCCGGGTTTGCCGGACGGCAGTGAAAGTTTCAGCAATTCGCGGTGCGCCTGCAATTCGAGATCGTCGATCTCTTTTGAGCTCATGGCATAGTTCTCGCGCAGGTCTGGAATCAGACCGATCAGTCCGGTCCAGTCGCGTAATTCGAGATGCACCCGCGCCAGCAGGTTCAGCAGTTGCTTGTGTTTTGGCGCATCGCCGCGCAGTTCATTCAGGGTCGCGAGCGATTGTTCGAGTTGCTGTGCCTGATGCTGCAGATAGGCCTGGGTCATGCCGATGGCGAGGCCGTGATCCGGGGCGTTTTTATGCGCCAAGGCCAGATATTCATCGCGCTTTTCGCTGTTGCCCTGGCCCTCGCAGGCGATCGCCGCGCCGAGGTAGTTCAGCAGCGGCGTGTCCCCGTGGCGCATGCCGGCCAGCAACCGGGTCTCCGCCTCCACGAAATTCCCTTCCGCCAGACCGGTAAGGCCGTCGATAAGCGTCTTGCGGGCGCTCTTCGTCTGGCGGCGCGTGCGCCAGCGGCCGACATCGCGGGGAATGCGCCACAGGCGCACAATCAGATACAGCAATAGAAATGTCAGAAAAAAGCCGGCAATCGTCAGCAGGATGAAGAACGTCAGCGACATCTCGATGCTCCACGGGGCGCGCGCGATGAGCACGTAACCCGGATTCTCGAGGGCGTAGAGCGTGATCAGCGCGGCGCCAAACAACAGGGCGATGATGAAAAATAGCAGTCTCACGGCTCGGCCCGGTTGCCGCCGATCCGGCGCAAGGCGGTGAGTGAGGCCGAGATATCCGGCAGATCGGTGACGATCTTCATGCTTTGCAGTTTGTCGAGTTCGGTCTGCGTCGCCATGACGATCTGGGAATTCACATCGAAGTAATCCTTGAGCAGGCGCTGTGCCGATTTGAGATTCTGCGTATAGGTGGGGATGCTGCCCTGCAGCAACGCCTGCTGCGCGCTGTACAGCATCAGGCGCAGGTTCTCGCGCAGGAAGTATTGCTGCTCCGGGGGCAGCAGCGGACGCTGCAACTCGGTGTTTTCGCGGACGCGCACGAGAGCAAGGATGTCTTGCCACAGGCTGCTGGCCGATTGTCGCCAGCCGCTCCCGGCGGCAGCCTGAGCGGCATCGGCTTTGGCCGGTGTTTTGATCCTGGCATCATCGTGCAGACGTATATCGAGCGCCAGCGGTAGACGGTCGACGGTATCGGCCATGGTGGCGAGGCGCAGCGTAATGCCGCCGATGTCGGCCTTGTCGAGCGAGTCCAGCAGCGCGATTTCCCGCGCCAGCTCTCGGCGTACCGGCAGCAACTTCGGACTGGCCAGCGATTGCAGCTGCAGATCGGCGGCGCGCAAGGCGGCCAGGGACGAGTGCGTGTCGCGCGCCAGTTGCAGGCGGTTATTGGCGATGACCAGCAGTTGCTCGGTTTCGGTCAGGGCCCACTCCAGCCGGTTGTGCGCGAGATTGGTGTTGATCTTCTCGAGCGACGCCCGGATCGTGTCCTGAGTTTCCTTGAGGGCCTTGATGTCCTGCTCGGTGCTCGCGAGTGTCTCCTGGACCTGGTTCGAGTTGGACTCGACGCGATTAAGCGCGCCGACCATATCCATGGAGAACAAATCCGCGTTCTGGTACAGGACGCTGTACCAGATATAACCGCTCGCCATCAGCGCGAGCGTTGCCAAAATCAGCGCCAGTCCACTGCGTACCTGGCCGGCGCGTCGCTCGTACGGAACTTGCTGGCCACGCCGGGAGGAGGCGGATTGATCGGCGGGGGTGGTTTTGGCGTCCGTGTCAGTCATGGGTAACGGCCTAGTCTGATTTCACGATTATAGGGATTTTTGCGCGGCCCGCCATGCCTTAATCGCCTCCAGCACGGCCTCATCGCTTGCCTGTGCGGCAATTCGCGGTTCGGCTGCGAAGCCCAGTTCGCGACATATCGCTTTCATATGCTCGCTGACCGCGACCACGGGGGTCTGGATCAGCCACGGCTGACCGGCGGTGCCAAGCATCTCGAAAAGCTTGCGCAGTCCGTCCACGCTGGTCACGCTGACGATATCGACCTCCCCGCGCGCCCACCGGCGCAGCAGCGGCGTGACGTCCGCCTGCGGACGCACCCGCCGGTAGCATTCGGCGTACTCGATTTCCGCTCCGCGCGACCTGAGCGTGTCGCCCAGCAGTTCGCGCCCGCCGTCGCCGCGGAAGATGACAATTTTATTTCCCGCGACCCGTTGCAGCTCGGGCAGTTCGAGCAGTGCCTCGCTGTCAAAACGTCCGGTCGGCACGATCGCATTTTCAATCCCGAAATGTTTGAGTTCGCGTGCGCTGCCGCGCCCCACGCAGGCGACGCGCAGACTCGCAGGCAATCCGCCACGGCGCGTCCGGATCAGGTTCATGGCCCGGTTGACTGCGTTCGGGCTGATGAAAATCGCCAGCGTGAACTTGTCCAGCCGGTCAATAATGGCGAGCAGGGCCTGGATGTCATTTGGCTCCACGATCTCGATGACCGGGAAGCGAATGGCCTCGCCGCCTTCCTGTTCGATGAGACGCGCGAGATTTTCCGCCTGATCGCGCGGACGGGTCACGAGAACACGAACTCCTGTCAAAGAAGGACGCAGCATAGGGATATGCTGCGCATTTTTTCGACATTTTGTCGGAAAAATGGAGCAAAGCAAAAATCGCACCCCCTGAATATTACAAAGGGGCTTTGCGAGTTGAAAAAGGCCAGGGATGGACTTTTTCTATTCATAAGCCACGTCCGTATACCTTGTCGAGAATGCCTTTGGCGCCCAGCGCCAGCAACTGTTGCGCCAGTTGTGCGCCGAGTTGTTCGGCTTGCGCAACGGGTCCGCGTATCTCCGCGCGCAACAGGCGGCTGCCATCGGGCTCGCCCACCAGTCCGCGCAGGTGCAGCGTGTCGCCGTGCAGTTCGGCAAAGCCGCCGATCGGCACCTGGCATCCGCCTTCCAGGCGCGCGTTCATCGCGCGCTCCGCCGCGACACACTGCTGTGTCGGGCGATGGTTGAGCGGTGCCAGCAATTCGTTGGTAGCAAGGTCGTCCTGGCGGCACTCGATACAGACCGCACCCTGACCCACGGCCGGGAGACTCACGGCCGGATCGAGCCGCTCACGGATGCGCGCTGCCATTCCCAGGCGCTTGATGCCGGCCACGGCCAGGATGATGGCGTCGAATTCGCCGGCATCGAGTTTGGCCAGGCGCGTGTTGACGTTGCCGCGCAGCATGAGGATCTCAAGCTTCGGGTACGCCGCGCGCAGCTGGCATTGGCGACGCAGGCTGGAGGTGCCGATGCGTGCGCCGACAGGCAAGGAAGCGAGCGCGCTGTATTGTTTAGAGATAAACGCATCGCGCGGGTCTTCCCGCTCGCACACCGCGGAAAGATGCAGCCCCGGCGGGAGCGTGGCGGTCACGTCCTTCATGGAATGCACCGCGATATCGATGCGGTTTTCGAGCAGCCCCTGTTCCAGCTCCTTGATAAACAGCCCCTTGCCGCCGACCTGGGCCAGGCTGCGGTCGAGGATGCGGTCGCCTTCGGTGGTCATCGTCACGAGCTCAACGCGCAGGCCGGGGTGGCGCTGTGTGAGCGCGTCGCGCACGTAATGCGCTTGCCACAGGGCGAGTTGGCTTTTTCTTGTTCCTAATCGAAGGGTTTTCAATTTTTCTCTCTGGGCGGGTTCAAGGTTGGTGCCTTGGCGCATTTTATAAGTAATTGGGAGGATAGTCTTATGATTCCCTCTCCCCTTGTGGGAGAGGGTTAGGGAGAGGGGTGCAATATTTTTATCGAGCGGGCTGCGCCCCCTGACTTGCCGTCACCCCGGCGAAAGCCGGGGTCCAGGCTTTGAATGGTTCGCGCGCTTTGCGCGCGATTCTCAAAAGCTAATTGCGGGGTGCTCTGCCCCGCACCCTGGGTGACTTTTGTTTCGGCAAAAGTCACCAAAACCACCCCCCCGGAGCGCGCGACCCCTTCCTCCGTTCCTAACCCCACCGGGCGCTCGACCAACGCGCCTCGGGATCAAACACGGTCTCGCTTAAAAGCCCCCGGTGGGGCTGCGGTACTCGGCGCGCGCTACGGGGCGTTAAAACACCTCTGCATGGATGCCTTGGGTGGGTTGCTCCATCTCCCGTCGGTGCTCAGCTTGCGACGACGGGAATTAGAAAAGATAACGTTCGCGTTGAGGCGCGTGTGCTGCGAAGCAGCACACGTCGCTCTCGAACGCGTTGTTGGGCATCACTGGTGATCCTCGGTACGAGCCAAGACAGTGCCGTAGCCGACCACCTTGTGGCCTTCACGAATCGTGAACGTGGCGCCAGACCGAACTCCCTTGTACGAAACTTCCGGGTGATAAATGAGCACTAAGTTTGCTTCTGCCGTTTGGCCAGGTGTAACGCTTTCCGGCCCATCTGTGACGGTGACGCCAAGATACTCTTCAACGGGCATTCCATCTTTTAGGAGCGTGGTCCGCTGAGTTGGCGGCCCCAACACTATGTGTGGACGATACCGACCATCCTTCGCATTTATCGGCGTCACTCTTTCACCTTCGAGGATGGTGATACTTGCGCGAGCAATGGGGCGGCTCATATATGTGATGCCCAACGTAAAAGTAACCGGCCTGCGCGGCTTTTTGCGCAAGTCCGGTTGACTGCCGGGTTAGCCGCCGCTCGCGCAGGCTTCTGCGTTGAGCCTACTTTGCGGCTTGGCATTCTTGTCTTGTCCGATACACACGCCCATTCTTTGGTGAGACATAGATATTGTCATCAACCCCATGATTCTTTGTTGCGAAGCCAGGGATAACGACTATGCAACCAAAGTACATGACGGCGGCGTAGTCGTCATTGATGTCGGAGTGACGAAAGGTAATAACTTGGTCGCTGCCGCCAGCATCTTTAACAGAGAACTTGAGATTTCGACCAACCTTGTAGTTGCAGATAAGCCCGTTGTTGACGTCTTGTTTGCATTCCGCACCTGCAACTACAAGCTCAAACATTTTGTCGAGAAGGGATTGAGCACCTGCGATGTTCGCCGACGACAATGCGGTGAGAAAAAGCACGAAGCGTAAGGGTTTCATTGTTCGTAGGTCTCCGTAGATGGGCTTCATAGTGGCAAACGTTTGACGTGAGGGGCTCACTCGACTGAATGGTCAGCCAGAGTTCCAAATAACATAAATTCCTTTGTGTCCAAGCAACCACGCCCGGCGGAACGTGTGGCGCCACGACCTCAAATAAGGTTTTATCGTAGGTAGTATGACATTGTCAGGAGTTACGATACGCCCCGCGGTGTAACAGAGCAACTCGACTGGAGCATCCGTTGCGTATTTCTTGCGCAGTTTCTTGGAAATTATGCTGGCAGAGGGATCGGATGTTCGTAGATATCCATCATTTGCTACGGCAATAGATTTTGCCAGACGTGGATCGCACATTTCGACGAGTTCAAATGCGATTTCTCCTTCTGACTGATGCGTGCAAAGTATGTCGGGCTCTGGTGGAGAGCGCTTCTCAACGCTAGTCGGATCGATAGACAACTGCGAAGCAGCCAGAAAGCGCAAGAATACGGCGACTTCTGCTTCTCCCTTGATGTTCTCAGATGCCATATCGGAGATGACCGGCTAACGTAATTTAGATGTCACTTTTTGACGTATAACTTGGACCCGTGATGTATAACCTGGCGAAGACGGGTTGTAATTAATACCTGCCATCAGATACTTAGGTTGTACGCGGGGTTGTTTGGGCAGTATTAACCGATCCGACAAACCCTGCAAGACCACCAGAATAAAAATTAGGCAGGGCAAGGTGTTG